>NZ_JBHYYB010000031.1:72525-101205 GCF_042752535.1 Kitasatospora sp. NPDC059327
GATCACCGCCAGGCCGAGCGCCGGTGCGGCCTCGCCCGCCGTCGCACCCTCCGGCGCGGGCGGGGGGGGCGGGCGGACCGGGCCGCCGGGCCCGGGGCCCCGGCCGCCCGCAGCGCCCGCGGCCCCGGCCCCCCCCCCCCGTCTCCGGGCGGGCCGTCGCCCCGACCGGCTGCCGGGGGGCCGGGTTCACCGACCGGCCCGTCCGCCCGTCCGCCCGTCAGCCCGTCAGCCCGTCCGCCGAGCCGACGTCAGTCGCCGTCAGTCGCCGTCCACGCCCTCCAGGCCGAGCAGCGCACGCATCCGGCGGTACTTGACGGCCAGCCGCTCGGCCGTCGGCGCGTCCAGGGTGGCCAGCCGGGCCGGGCTGGAGTTGTGGGCCAGGTCGGCCCGCTTGACCACCAGCGCGCCGGGGGTCGCCAGGATCCTGGCCGCGTACTCCTCCGGGGGCTCGCCGGGACGCTTGGTGAGGGCGTCCACGATCGCCTTGGTCCGGTCGGACAGGGCGGCGGCCGCGAGCCACTCGCGGGTCAGCACATCGTCCTCGATCGCGTCGTGCAACCACCCCGCCGCGATCTGCTCCTCGCTGCCGCCGCGCCGCGCCACACCGTCGGCCACCGCGGCGATGTGCTCGCTGTAGGGGTGGCCGTTCTTGTCGACCTGCCCCTCGTGGGCACGCCGCGCGATCGTCTCCACCTCGGCCAGGCTCAGGTTCTCCACCGGGCCATGGTAGGCCGCGAGCCCGCACGGGACGCCCGGCCGACTCGGCCGCGCGGGCGTCTGGTTGACTGCGGCGGTGCCGGGTGACCCTCGGCCCGCCCCACCCACCGGACACCGCGATCACCCCCGGCACCCGAGGACCCATGCCCAGCCTGCACCCGTTGCTCTCCGGCTTCACCCCGATCTGGGCCCTCATCGGAGTCGGCTACCTCGTCGGCCGCACCGGTCTGCTCGGGCCGCAGGCCGACTCGGTCCTGAGCCGCTTCAGCTTCCATCTGGCGATGCCCGCGGCCCTGTTCCTGATGATCGCCCGCACTCCGCTGAGCCGGTTCGCCAACCCGTCGATGCTGGCCTTCGCCGCCGGCACGGCGCTCGCGGCCGGCCTGGGGCTGCTGGCCGCCCACCGCCTCTTCGGGCGGGGGCTCGCGGCCGGAACGATCGGGGGGATGGCCTCCGGGTACGTCAACTCGGCCAACCTCGGCATCCCGGTGGCGCTGCAGGTGCTCGGCGACGCCTCCTTCGTCGGTCCGGTGGTGCTTTTCCAGACCCTGCTGGTCACACCGATCGTGCTGACCGTGCTGGACACCGGTCGCGCGGGCCGCCGCGCGGCGCTCACCCTGCCGGTGCGCAACCCCATCCTGCTGGCGGTCGCGCTCGGCGCCGTGGTCTCCGCCACCGGCTGGCACCCGCCCGGCGAACTGACCCGCTCCTGTGAACTGCTCGGCGGCGCGGGCGTGCCGGCCGCCCTGGTGGCCCTCGGCATGTCGTTGCACGGCCGCCCGTCCACCGCAGGCACCGCCCGGTACGCCGAGGTCGGGGTGACGGTCGTGCTCAAGACGCTGATACAACCGCTGGCGGCGTTCGCCGTCGGGGCCGGCCTGCTCCACCTGCCACCCCATCAGCTGCTCACCGTCGTGCTGTTCTCCGCCCTCCCGACCGCGCAGAACGTGTTCGTCTACGCCGGCCAGTACGGGCAGGGCACCGCGCTCGCCCGGGACTCGATGCTCTGCTCCACCGTGGTCTCGATGGCGACGCTGTCGCTCGTGAGCTGGGCGTTGGGCCCCGCCTGAGCACGTACCGCCCGTCCGGTACGGTTCGGGACAAACCCACCCGACCTGTACAAGACGCGTGCGACCGGGCCGAAGGCATCGCCTCCCGGACGACACGGTGCAATGCTGGCGAGCATGACTCACGCCAACCGTCCACCCATGGTCAAGCGTCAGTGTCCCGCCGTCGTCACGCTCCCGCAGTCCGATGTGGAGCACTTCAACAACCTGCCGCACGCCGCCTTCATGATGGAGCAGCATCTGCGGTGCGAACTCGTCGCCGGGCACGAGCGCACCCACTGCGCCCTGGTCCAGGGCGTCGGCAGCGATCTGCACTGGGCCTCCTGGCCCGTGTACACGGTCGAGTTGGCGCCGCGCTGCCCGGCCGAGGCCGGGCTGAAGGGACCGGACCACGTCAGGGAACCCGACATCTGCCTGCTCCGCGAGGGTCACCCCGGGGACCACTACGGCGAGACCTGGTTCTGAACTCCCGGCGTGCTCCCCTCCGGGAACGCCCGCGACACCGACAGCGGACGGCGGCCGACACCCGTCCGCGGCCCGGTCACCCCTCCCGGGCCCCGGCCACCACCTCGGTCATGGCCAGCAGGAACCGCCGGGCCGTCGCCAGCTCCGCCGCGTCGAACCGGCCCATGGCGGCCAGCAGATCGGCGATCAGCCCGCCGAAGAAGTCCTGCCCGAGCTCCATCGCCCGCTCCTCGACCACCAGCCGGACCTTGCGACGGTCCCCGGGGTCGCGCTCACGGCGGATCAGGGCGAGCCGCTCCAGGCGGTCGATCAGGCCGGTGGTGCCCGCCGAGTTCAACCGCAACGCCTCGCCGAGACGGCCGGGCGTCACCACCGTCCCGGCGCGGGCGGCGTCCAGCAGGTGGATCAACGCCCGCAGATCGGTCGGGTGCAGGCCGTGGCGGCCGGCGAACTCGGCGCCGAACAGGTCGAGTTCGACGGTCAGCCCGCGCAGCAGATGGATCAGACGCATCGGCTCCTCCGGTTCGTCCACGCTGTGGTCCTTCCTCTCCGGGCGCTGCGGGATTATTCTCTCGCTCAGCGAGATTATTGTTCAGCGAGTAGCTTTGCCACCTCGCGGAGGGCACCACCATGACAGCACGCGCTCCACGCACTCCTCCCACTCCTCGCGGCCCACACGGCCGGCACGGTGCCACGGGCTCGCACGGTGCCCAGGACACCCCCGGCGCCGATCCGGCCGACGAGGCCGACGACGCCCTCGGCGCGTTCCTCGCCGCCTATGACGCCGTACTGGCCCGCTGGCCCGTCCCCGTCGAACCGCTCACCGTCCGGACACCGCACGGCACGACCCGGGTGAACGCCTGCGGCCCCCGCGACGGCCGGCCACTGGTCCTGCTGCACGGCGGCGGCGCCACCTCCACCGGTTGGCTGGCCACCGTCGGGGCACTCACCGCGACCGGACACCGCGTCCTCGCGGTCGACCTGATCGGCGACCCGGGGCGCAGCGTCCTCGACGGCACCCCCCTCGACGGCGTTCCCGGTCTGCTCGGCTGGCTGGACGCCGTACTCGACCGGCTCGACGTGCCCGAGGCCGATTTCTGCGGCCACTCGTACGGCGGATGGATCGCCCTGGAGTACGCCCTGCACGCCCCGTCCCGGGTCGGCCGGCTCGCCCTGCTGGATCCGACCCAGTGCTTCGCCGGCTTCCGCCCCGGCTATCTGCTGCGCGCCCTGCCGCTCTTCCTGCCACCGCGCACGGCCGGCCGGGCCCGGGCCTTCCTGGACCGGGAGAGCGGCGGCAGCGGGCTCGACGCCGGCTGGCGCGAGGTCTTCGCCCTCGGGCACGCCGACTTCCCGGCCTCCCGCGTGGTCACCGGACCGCGCCCGACGCGCGAACGGCCGCGCACGCTCGCCGCACCGGCGCTGGTCCTGCTGGCCGGGCGCGGCCGCGCCCAGGACGCCCGGCGGGTGGCCGCGTCGATCCACGAGTCACTGCCCGACGCCACCGTCGCCGTCCTGCCCGGGGTCTCCCACCACAACCTGCTCACGGCCCGGCCCGCCGAACTGACCGGCCCGCTCACGGCGTTCCTCTCCGGCGGGGCGTGACCGCCAGCGCGCCGTCCGCGCCCCGACCCTGCCCCTGACCCTGACCCGGCGCCACCGCCGGGCCGCTCCCGTCGGCCCGCCCCGGTCAGCCCGCCCCGGTCGGCCCGTCACCCGTCGGCCCGTCACCCGTCAGCCCGTCGATCAGGGCGCGCAGGGCCACCTCCAACTCGGCACAGTGCCTGCCCGGTTCGCCGTAGCCCAGCTCCGCCAGCACCCGGGCCATGGCCGGCAGGCGCTCCGGGTCGACGGCGGCGAACGCGGCGCGACGCTGGTTCGGCTCGCGCGGCGGCCGGACGGGGTGCTCGGAGAGCAACTCCCCGAGGACCAGGTGCCAGCAGGCCCGGAACGCCGGCATCGCACGGGCCGGCGGAAGCCCGGCCGCCGCGAGATCGGCGAGGCACGCATCGGAGAACGCGAACGCGTTCTCCGCGACCAGCTCGCCGCGGATCAGGATGTGCGGCACCCAGGCCTGCCCGGCCATGTAGTCATGGGCCCCGACCAGTCGGCGCAGCAGCCGGTCGGTCGGCCCGGCACCGGGGACGTCCACCGGCAACCCCTCGGCGATCTGCTCCAGGACGGCCAGCAACAGGGCCTCCCGGTCGGCGACGTGCCGGTACAACGACGCCGGCGCGGTGCCGAGTTCGGCGGCGACCGCCCGCATGGTGAGCGCCTCGATCCCGTCGCGCTCGATCACCGTACGCCCGGCCGTGACCACTCCGGCCGTGGTGAGTCCGGGGCGCGGACGGCGGCGCCCGTACCGGCCCCGCTCGGCATCGCCCACGGGACCGCCCGACTCCGGCACGTGGCCCTGCCCCGGCGCACGGCCCGACTCCGGCACGCTACTGCGCTGCGCTCCGCTGTCCTGTTCCGATCCCGGGCTCCGCTCAGACATCCCGCCATCCTGCCACGCGTCGTCGCGGTGCCCCCGCCCCTCCTCACCAGCGCGGTTGCACCCAGCTCGAACTTAGGCTTACCTTACGCGAACAACGTTCGCATCGGAGGTCGCCATGCCCGAAGCCGCCCCACCCGCCCTCGGCACCACCCACGCCCGGCCCCACCCGGATGCCGCCGGCCGCACCCGGTCCGGCGTCGTCCTGGCCACCGTCTGCCTCTGCCAGCTGATGGTCACCCTCGACGCCAGCATCGTGAACATCGCGCTCCCCGCGATGGGCCACGCGCTCGGCTTCGCCGACAGCGCGTTGCCGTGGGTGGTCAACGCCTACGCGCTGGCCTTCGGCGGACTGCTGCTGCTCGGCGGCCGGATCGCCGACCTGGTCGGCCACCGCCGCGCCCTGCTCTCCGGGCTGGTGCTGTTCGGTCTCGCCTCCGTCCTCGGTGGGTTCGCCCAGACGTCCGCCCAGCTGGTCGCCGCCCGCGCCGGACAGGGCGTGGCCGCCGCACTGCTCGCGCCGATCAGCCTGACGCTGATCATGGTGACCTTCACCGAAGGCCCCGCCCGGGCCCGGGCGCTGGGCATCTGGTCGATGGTCACGGCGGGCGGCAGCGCGCTGGGCGTCCTGCTCGGCGGCGTCCTGACCGACCTGCTCGACTGGCGGTGGGTGTTCTTCGTCAACCTGCCGATCGTCCTGGTCGCCGGTCTGCTGGCCGGGCGCTCCGTCCCCGCCGTCCGCCCGCCGCGGGCCGGGCGACCGGACGTGGCCGGCGCCGTCCTGGCCACCGCGGCGATGGTCACGCTGGTCTACGGGCTGATGGAGACCGACCGCCACCCGTGGGGTTCGGCCCGCACGCTCGGCACCCTCGGCGCGGCCCTGCTGCTGGGCGCCGCCTTCCTGGCCTGGGAGGCCCGGTTCGCCACCGCGCCGATCGTGCGGCTCGGCATCCTGCGGGTGCGCACGGTCTGGGTGTCCGGTCTGATCGTCACCCTGCTCGGGGCCGGGATGCTGGTCGGCTTCTACTTCTGCTCGCTGTACCTGCAGAACGTGCTGCACTACGGCCCCCTGGCGGCCGGCGCCGCCTTCCTGCCGTTCTGCGCCGGAACCATGGCGGGCAGCATGGTCGCCGGGCGGCTCGCCGCGCGCTTCGGCGGCCGTGCCGTCCTGACCACCGGTCTGCTGCTGGCCGGCCTCGGGATGCTCTGGTTCGGCGGGCTCGGAGTGGACTCCGGCTACCTGACGGCCTTCGTCGGCCCGTCGCTGGTCACCAGCGTGGGCGTCGGGCTCTGCATGGTCTCCAACACCTCGATGGGCACCTCGGGGGTCGACCCGCGCGAGGCCGGTCTGGTCAGCGGGCTGCTCAACGCCGGCCGCCAGTGCGGCGGCAGCATCGGCCTGGCCGTGCTCTCCACCCTCGCGGTGACCACCACCCGGCACGCGGCCGAGGGCGGCGACACCGCGGCGGCCGCGCTGGCCGCCGGGTACGACCGGGCGTTCGTCGTGACGGCGGTACTGCTGGGTCTGGCGGCCCTGGTCGCCGTGCTGTTCGTCCCGTCGCCGAAGCGCGCGCCCGGCGCTCGCGCTGACGCGGGTGCGGGAGCAGAGGCGCAGGCGAGCCTGGAGTCGGGCGCGCGACGCTGAACGGACGTCGCCGAACGGGCCGGCGGCGTCGGCCGGTTCCGCCGGTTCGCCCGGCCCCGGCACGGGCTGACCGCGGGCCGGGGTCGGGGTCGGGGTCGGGGTCGGGGTCGGGTCGGCGCCGGGGTTGGGGTTGGGTACGCCGCTCACCCGTCCGGCCCACGTCCGGCCGGGCCCACGTCCGGCCGGCTCACCGGCCGACCGCTGCCGGTCGGCCGGTCCCGGCCGGTCCGCGGACGGCGGCGCCTCAGTAGATCAGGTAGCCCGGCCGGTGACCCTCGTCCTCGATCTCCCCGGTCGCCTGCGCCCTCAGCTTGCGGGACAGCGCCTCCAGCGCGCGCGAGGCGGCGACCTCCTCACCGATCCGGGCGAGCGGACGGTCCTCCGCGCTCTTGAGCGACTCCCCGTGGGCGCTGAGGCCCGGCGCCCTGGCGCCGGTCAGCCTCGCGTCGCATCCCGTGTGCACACCGTCTTCCTCGAAGCTCAGCTCCACGTCCCACTGGTTGTGCATGCCACACCTCCTGGCGGCTGCCCCCGTCGCCCTTGCTCAGGCCGGCACGGATGCGGACCCCGTGGCGGCTGCTCACACCAGCGTGCGCCCCCGGCGCCCGCAGCGGCAAGCCCGGCCGGGGCCGGAGCCTCCCGACGGCGGGCCCGACCGGCAGCCTGGGCGGAACGCGTCCCGGCGGTCGCGACAACGCCCCGGCGGTAGGCTGGCGGGAGCGCGCCGCGACCGCCGTCGACGCACGGACCGCCGGCGCGACGCGGGCAGCGACGTTCGGGTGGTCCCTACGTGGTGGTCTTCCTTCTCGCACTGAGCGCCGCCTGCTGCCTGGGCCTCGGATTCGTCCTCCAGCAGCACGCGGCACAGCGTGCCCCGCGTGCCGACCTGCTGCGCTGGCGGCTGTTGCTGGACCTGCTGCGGATGCCCGAATGGCTGCTCGGCACCGGCTTCATGGTCAGTGGCCTGATCCTCTCCGCGCTCGCCCTCAACCAGGGCGAGGTCTCGCTGGTCGAACCGCTGCTCGCCACCAACCTGCTGTTCGCGATGGCCCTCTCCCGCGTGCTGACCCGCCAGAGCCTCGGCCGGTCCGGCTGGGCCGGAGTGCTGCTGCTCGCCCTCGGCGTGACGGCCTTCATCGTGGCCGGCCGGCCCAGCGGGGGCGGCGCACCGGCCGGGGAACTGCGGCACTGGCTGGTGGTCGGCACAGTGGTCGGGCTGACGCTGCTGCTCGTCTCGATGGCCCGCCGGCTACCGCTGTTCGAGGAGGCCACCCTGCTCGCCCTGGCCGCCGGCCTGCTCTACGGCCTCCAGGACGCGCTCACCCGCACCACCACACTGCGCCTCGACCACGACGGGCTGGACGCGGTCCTGCGCAGTTGGCAGCCGTACGCCGTGGTGGCCGCGGGTGTGGTCGGACTGCTGCTGGTGCAGAGCGCGTTCGAGGCCGCCCCACTGCGGATGTCCCTGCCCGCGCTGACGGCGGCCCAGCCGATCACCGGAATCGCCTGCGCGGTGGGCTTCCTCGGCGACCGTCTGCGGGTCACCCCCGGTGCGCTGGCCTGGCAGGCCGCCGGACTGGTGGCCATCGTCGTCGGGGTGGTGGTGATCGGCCGTCACCCCGCCATGCCGGGCAGCGCCCGCGAGACCGTGGCGGGCGCCGACGGACCTCCCGACGGCCGGGGCGACGGCCGGGCCGACGGCCGCGACGACGGCGGTGGCACCGGTAGTGGCACCGGTAGTGGTACGGGCAGTGGTACGGGCAGTGGCAGTGGTACCGGCAGCCGCAGCGGCGGGGCCGACCGGGCCGAGGACGCGGCCGGATCCGACGGATCCGGCAGGGCCGCGGACCGCACCGGTGAGAGCTCGGACGGCTCCGACAGCACCGGCTCCCGGTAGCCGGCACGGCAAGCGAACGGCGGCGGCCCATGTGCTGGAGCGCGCAGGCGGACCTCGTGGTCGGCGGGGTGGTGTCCGGCATCGGCGTCCTCTGCCTGCTCCGGACCCATCGCTCCGGACGCAACGAACGGCTGCCGCTCGCGGCCCTCCCCCTCGTCCTGGGCGCGCACCAACTGATAGAGGCAGCGGTCTGGCTCGGGACCGAGGGCGACCTACCCGCCGGCCCCGCCGGATGGGCCCGCACCGCCTGGGCCCTGATCGCGCTGCCGCTGCTGCCCGTGCTGGTCCCGGTCGGTGTCCGGTGCGCCACCCCCGACCGGGCCCGCCGGCGTCTGCTCCTGGCCCTCGTCCTGCTCGGCCTACTCGTCGCCGTCCCGCTCGCCGCGGCCGTCGCCACCCGCCCGGTGACGGCCACCGTCCACGGCCACACCCTCGGCTACGCCGTCGGCATCCCGCACCCGGCCCTCCTACTGACCGGCTACCTGGTGGCGACCGTCGGCTCGCTGCTGCTCAGCGGTGACCGCCTGCTGCGCCGGCTCGGCCTGCTCACCGGGGCGGGTGCCCTCCTCTGTGCGCTGCTCTGGCGGCTCGCCTTCGTCTCGACCTGGTGTGCGCTGGCCGCCCTGGCCAGCCTGCTGCTGCTGGACTGGGCGGGCCGGCCACCCCGGGACCGGACCCCGGCCGCGGTCTGACTCCCGGTGCCGGACGGCACCGGCGTCGGCTCGCCGTCGGGCGCCAGGAGCAAGGTCGTACGAACCGTGGTCGCGCCGGGCCGGACCCCGCTCGACGGGGACGGCCCACAGCCGCACCGCGCGTCATCGCCGCCGACCGATGTCCGACCCGGCGCGGAGGGTCCCGGAGTCGGAGCACCCGGTCCTCCACCCACCGTCTCCGTCCCGGGAGGCGCCGACCGGACAGGATCCGCCACCAGCGAAGCGCCGGGCCCGGACCAGGTCCCGGTGGCCTCCGAAAGTGGGCCCGAGCAGGCTCGGTGACGCCCACCGGATCGAGGTAGGAGGACGACGATCCGCCCGGGGCCACCCGGGTTCAGGTCACGAGCCCCCCAGGGAACCGGCTGCCGACCCCGCCTTGAAGCCCGACCCGTTGTTCGGCAGCACATTCGACCAACCACCACTCCTGTGCGACCCTGACGTCCGTGTTCGCCTACCCAGCTGCCCTCAGACGACTACATCCCCTCGACTGGGTGGCCGCGGGCCTTCTCCTGTGCGGGCTGTTCTTCCTCGCCACCGGCCTGCTTCCGGCGGAGTCCGCCGGGGCCGCGGTCTCCCGGATCGCACCCCTGCTCGCCTTCCTCGGAACCGTCATCGTGCTAGCCGAACTCACCACCACCGCCGAGGTCTTCGACGTCCTGGCGGCGGGGGTCGCCCGGACCGCCCGGGGCAGCTACTCGGCCCTGTTCCTGCTCTGCGTGGCGCTGGCCTCCGTCACCACGATCACGCTCAACCTGGACACCACCGCCGTCCTGCTCACCCCGGTGATGCTGGCCCTGGCCTCCCGGGTGGGCATCGCCCCGCTCCCGCTGGCCATGACGACGGTCTGGCTGGCCAACACCGCGAGCCTGCTGCTCCCGGTGTCGAACCTGACCAATCTGCTGGCCGCCGAGCGGGTCGCGCTCTCCCCGACCGGACTGGCCCGGGTCATGTGGGCACCCCAACTGGCCGCCGTTCTGACGACCATGGCCTGTCTGTGGTGGTTCTACTGGCGGCGCGGACGGCGCGGCGCGCTCGACTACCGGCCGCCGCCCGCCCACCGCCCGGCGGACCGGGTGCTGTTCAGGATCTGCGCGCTGACCTGCGCCGGCTTCCTGCTGGTGAGCCTGCTGGCCGACCTCCCGCTCTGGGTGGCCTCGGGAGCGGCGGCCCTGGTGGTGGTCACGGCGTTCGCCGTGCGACGGCCGGCGGCCCTACGGGCCTCGCTGATCCCGTGGCGGCTGCTGGTGATGGTGCCGGGGATGTTCCTGGTGGTGCAGACCGTCGACGCGCACGGGCTGCACCGGCTGCTCGCCACGGCCATCGGGACGGACGGCGGGGTGGTCGGCATGTTCCGGGCCTCGGCGGTGGGCGCGGGCCTGTCGAACCTCCTCAACAACCTGCCGGTATACCTGGCCGGCGAGGCCGCCGTCCCGGACGGCAACCACCAGCAGTTGCTCGCCCTGCTGATCGGCACCAACATCGGCCCGTTGGTGACTCCGTGGGCTTCGCTGGCCACCCTGCTCTGGTACGAGCGGTGCCGGTCCGCCGGTCTACGGGTACCGCTGCGGAGCGTCGCCGCGACCAGCGCCGTCCTGGCCGTCGGCGGCGTCGCCCTGGCGACCGCGGCCCTCGCCGTGACGTCGTGATGTCGTGATGTCGTGATGTCGTGACGCCTCAACGGCGGGGCCGGGCGCGACGGGCCGCCCGGGAGGAGCCCGGTCAGAGCCTCGCCGACGCAGGCCCGGTCGTAGCCGCCCACCGGACCACCATCACCCGCCGACCCCGACCAGCCGTAGAGCACGGAGTCGGGCACGACAACCAGCGGGCCGCCCTGCGGACTCCACCCATCAGACCGGCTCGGGCTCCTCATCCCTCACCCCGCGAGGTAGCGACCGGCAGGGACCGACGGTCGGCACCGGCCCTCGACTCGTCGACGCCCGCCGGAGACGGCACCGACACCGCCGGCCGGACCGGTTCGCGCGGATCCGCCGCCGCACCGCGGCCCCGCAGACGGTCCATCTCCCGCCACTCCGGCCGCAGGGCCGCCAGCGACGTGGTCGCGAAGTAGAGGCCGCCGCCCACCAGCAGGACGGGTATCAGACCGGAGAGGGCCACCGCCGCGCCGGCGAGGAGGCCGCCGACGGGGATGCCGGCCCAGGCCAGGGAGTCGCCGAGGGCCCCGACCCGGCCCAGCAGATGGCGCGGCACCCGCTCGAAGGTGACCGCCCCGAGGATCGGGTTGAGGAAGCCGGATCCGAACCCACCCACCACGAAGACCGCGAGCACCACACCGATCGGCGCGTCCAGGGCGAGGACCAGGAACCTCGGCGCTCCGCAGAGCAGGAAGCCCGCGAAGAACACCACCCGGCGCGGGAGCCGGTGGGCGACGGCCGCCGCGATCAGGCTCCCGGCCACCGCCGCGATCCCCCAGGCGCTGCCGGTCAGCCCGATGGCGGCCGGGCCGCCACCGGACTGCTGCGCCCAGAGCGGCACCAGGACCGTCATGAAGCCCGCGTCCAGGAGGTTGGTCACCGCGATCATGACGATCACGGTGAGCAGCAGTGGCTCACCTCGCAGGAAGGTGAAGCCCTCCCGGAACATCTGCCAGTACCCGGCCTGCCGCTCCCCCTCGTCGCCCTTCGCCGAGTTCCCGGACTTCGCGGACTTCCCGGGCTTCCCTGGCTTCCCGGGCTTCGGCGACCCCACGGACGTCGGTGCGAGCGCGGCCCGCCCCATGCCCCTGGGCAGCGCGAACAGCACGACCAGCGCCCCCAGCCCGAAGGAGGCCGCGTTCACCGTCAGCCCGGCCATCGGACCGAGCAACGCGACCAACCCGCCACCCACCGCCGGGCCGATCGTGGAGGCCAGCCGCTCGGTGACGCCCGAGAGCCCGGTGGCGCGCTCCAGCGGAACCCGGGCGTGGTCGGCCGCCTCGGGGACCATCACCTCCTTGGCCAAGTCCCCCGGACCGCGCACGGCACCGACTGTCGCGACCAGCACTAGCAGCAGCCAGAAGGGCAGCAGATCCAGGCCGTGCAGCAGCGGCACCAGCCCCGCCGCAAGGGCGCTCACCGTGTCCGTCGTCCAGGAGACGACGCGCGGGCCCAGCCGGTCGATGACCGGGCCCGTGAGTGCCTTGACCAGCACGTACGGCGCCATTTCGACGAAGGCGACCACGCCCGTCATGGTGGCGCTGCCGGTGGTGACGAGGACGAACCAGGGCAGGGCGATGGCCGAGACCCGGGTACCGGTGAGGGAGACGGCCATCGCGGCCAGCACGCCGACCAGCGCCCGGACGCTGCGCGGGGCGGCGGCGCCCTCGACGACGGTCGCGGTCATGACCGTGCCCCCGGTGCCTCGCGCCCGTCCACCGCGCCGTCCCGCTGATCCGCGCCTTGGTCGGCCCCGTCCCGCTCGGCCCCGTCCCGCTCGGCCTCGTCCTGGTCGGCACCACCCTCCGGCTCGGGCAGAACCTGGACGACCACCGCCACCCGCTCGGCGCCGTCCGGAGCACCCGCCACGTCGGCCTGCCGATAGCGCCCGACGACGGCGGCGAGCTCCTCCGTCAGACCGCGGGCCTCCTCGGGGGTGAGCCGAAGTGCCACGTCACTGAGGTCGAGGGCATGGCGCCAGGCACGCGGCATGGTCTCGTACCCGTTCAAGGCGCGCTGGGCGGTCAGCGTGTGCGCGGCGACGATGGACCGGAGGTACCCGAGAGCCGCCTCCGGGTCCTCGTCCGCCAGCTCCATGTCCGTCCACACGGTGAGCTGGTGGACCGCCCGCCACCACCGCTCACGGGCATTGCCTCGCTCGGTGTCCTCGGCGACGAACCCGGCGCCCGCCAGTTGGCGCAGGTGGTAGCTGGTCGCGCCCGACGTCAGCCCCATCTGTTCGGCGAGCCGCGTCGCGGTGGAAGGTCCGCCCCTGCGCAGCAGCCCGATCAGCTGCACACGGACGGGATGGGCCAGGGCCCGCAGGCCCTTGGCGTCGAGCACGACATCACGCTGCGGGTCGGGACTGTGCGGCCACCGCTCTTCTCCGGTCATGGCAGCAGACTAGAACCGCAAAGACTTCTTCGCAAAGGGTTTTTGCGAAGAAGTCTTTGCGGTGTGGTCGGTCGGGTCCGCCGCCCCGTTCCCGCCCCCACGTCCGACACCCCGGCGGCACCGGCCGCACCGATCACACCGACCGCCCGGACACCCCGGCCGCCGACAGCCGCCGGTCTCATTCGCGGGCGACCACCAGGACCAGGATCACGGTGATTCCGCCCCCCGGGGTCTGCTCCACCGCCAGCCGCCCGCCCGCCGCGCGGACCAGGCCGTCCACGGCCGGACCCGCCGCGCCGCCGGCCCCCGGGCCGGCGAGCAGCCACTGCCGGGCCTGCGGCAGCTCGCTCTCCCCGCGGTCCACCACCCTGAGCTCCACCCGGGCCGGGGCGCCGTCCGCACCCGCCGCCCCCTGCGGGCCACGCGCCACATCGGCGCGCACCGACACCTTGGCCCCCCAGGGGCTGCGACGGATCGCGTGATCGACCAACCCGGCCAGCGCGGACTCCAATCGCCGGGAATCCGCGACCACCACCGGCAGACCGGCCGGTATTCGGGCCACCACCTGCCCCGTGCGCCCGCCGCCGCGCAGCACCCGCTGGACCACGTCGGCCACCTGGACGTGCGGCGCCCGCGGACCGCAGCCCTCCGCCCGGTCCGTCCACCGCACCCGTTCCAGTTCCGGCCGGCTGAGTTCGCGGGGGCCGGCCATCACGCCGGGTCGCGGCCGTCCGGAGCCGTCGGCGGGGCCGAACGCCACACCCTCCCCGGCGCCGCCCGCACCCGCACCGGGGCCAGCACCCCGGCCCTCCCCACCCGTGCCGCCCAACGCCGCGAACCCGCCGAGCGCCCGGGCACCCGACGCGACATAGCCCCAGAGCTTCCCGCGTGCCATCGCCCTGCCCCTCGTGCTTCACCGATCACCGCCGCCGACCGAACGGCGGACCGGACCGGACCGCGATACGCGCCCGGTCCTGCCAAGCCTGCGCCCCGGCCGCACGGGTGACAATCCGGCTTCTGGGCACGAACCGGGCACAGCACCCCGCCGACCGGCCGGTCTCGAACCCGCCGACCGGCGGGGGTTCCCGGCGGTCGGCGGGCGCCCGGCCCACCCCGGCGAGGGGCGCCCCCACCCCGTGCGCCGGGGCCCGGAGCGGCCCCCACTCGCCCGGCCCGATCGGACCGCCGACCCTAGACTGGCCCCATGACCCGGCTCAACGACCAGGTCCAGGAGCTGCTCCAGGAGTACGCCGACCTGATCTCGATCACCGGCGGGGACGCCTTCCGGGCCCGCGCCTACGAGAAGGCCGCCCGCGCGGTGGGCGGCCACCCGGAGGACGTCGCCGGACTGGACACCAAGGGCCTCCAACAGATCCCCGGCGTCGGGAAGTCCACCGCCGAGAAGATCGCCCAGTACCTCTCCACCGGCCGGATGGACGCCCTGGAGACCCTGCGCGCGGCCGTCCCGCCCGGGGTCCGCGAGATGACGGCCGTCCCCGGCGTCGGCCCCAAACGCGCCCTCGCCCTCTACCACGACCTCGACATCGCCTCCGTCGACCAACTCGCCGAGGCCATCCGCGCGGACCGGCTCAGCAGCGTGGCCGGCTTCGGCGAGCGCAGCGGCGAGCAGATCCTGCGCGGCATCGAGGTGATGCGGCAGTCCGGCGGGCGGACCCTGCTCGACGCCGCCACCGATCAGGCCGAACGGATCGTCGCGGCGCTGGCGGCCGTCCCCGGCTGCACGCGCTGCGCGTACGCGGGCTCGCTGCGCCGGATGCGCGAGACCGTCGGCGACATCGACGTGCTCGCCACCGCCGAGGACTCCGCGCCGTTGATGGCCGCGCTCGCCGGGCTCCCCTCCGTGGCCGAGGTGATCGCGAGCGGGCCGACCAAGACCTCGGTGCGCACCGCCAAGGGCCTCCAGGTGGACCTCCGGGTGGTGCCGGAGGAGGACTGGGGAGCGGCACTGGTGTACTTCACCGGCTCCAAGGCCCACAACATCAGGCTCCGCACGATGGCCGTCCGGGCCGGGCTCAAGCTCTCCGAGTACGGTCTGTTCGATGCCGAGAGCGGCGAGAAGGTGGTCTCGGCCACCGAGGAGGAGGTCTACGCGGCGCTCGGCCTGCCCTGGATCGCACCGCCGCTGCGCGAGGACCGCGGCGAGATCGAGGCCGCCCTGCGCGGCGAACTCCCGGAGCTGGTCACCGAGGCGGACCTGCGCGGCGACCTGCACAGCCACACCGACCTCACCGACGGGGTGGCCGCCCTGGAGGACATGATCGACACGGCGGCCGCCCGCGGTTACGCGTACTACGCCGTCACCGACCACGCCCCCGACCTGGTGATGCAGCGCATGACGGACGAGAAGATACTCGCCCAGCGCGAGCGGCTGCGCGAACTCGCCGACCGGCACCGGAAGCTGCGCCTGCTGCACGGCACCGAGCTGAACATCGGCCCGGACGGCGGCGTGGACTGGCCGGCCGGTTTCCTGGCCGACTTCGACGTCTGCGTGGCCTCCGTCCACTCGCACTTCGGCGCCGACCGCGCCACCCAGACCCGCCGGCTGATCCGCGCCTGCGAGAACCCGCACGTGCACGTCATCGGCCACCTCACCACCCGGCGGATCGGCCGGCGCGGACCGATCGACGTCGACCTCGACGCCGTCTTCCGGGCCGCCGCCAGGACCGGCACCGCGATCGAGATCAACAGCTCGCCGCAGCGGCTCGACCTGCGCGACGAGGACGTCCTGCGGGCGAAGCGGCACGGGGTCCGCTTCTCGATCGACAGCGACGCCCACTCCACCCAGCAGCTGGCCTACCCGAGGTACGGGGTCGGCACCGCGCAGCGGGCCTGGCTGACCACCGAGGACGTGATCAACACCTGGCCGTGGCAACGCCTGAAGCGCTTCCTGCGCAAGGACGCGCTGCGGTAGGGCCCCGGCCGCCGGGAGGTACCCCGATCTACCCCTTTGCCCCGATTCACGAGGAAAAGCCCTGGTGCGGAGGGCTCCGGAGGCGCATCATGGAGGTGGACCTGCGAGGAGCTGTGGAAGTTCGACCGCAGGAGGCAGTGGCGACAGATCGAGACGGATCAGGTCTGCCGCTGGTACCTCGGTCGACGATCGAACTGTGAGGCCGGAGGACGGGACGTCCGGAGGCCATCCCCTCCCCGCAGGTTCCGCACGCCCGCCACCGGTCGAGGCGGGTCACCTGAACCGCCCAGCCAGACCGGCAGCCCGGTCAGCTCCGAAAGCCCGTCCACGGCATCCGCCTGTCCCCCGGCGCCGCGTGGGGGCGCAGCACCCCGGCACGGGGCACTCTCCAATGCCACCCCTGGAACCTGCTGGGCCGGACGGCCGTGCCCTGAGCTCCTCCTACCGACAGCGGAGCGTCGGGCTCCGCGAGGTCGGAGTCGTACGATCCGCTCCCACCAACAACCTGCGGGCCCGCGACGCAGTGTGCGTCGCGGGCCCGCAGGCCGTCCCGGAGAGCGGTCAGGCGGTGTTCGGGTAGATCGTCCACCGCTGGTTGGCGTTGGGGGTGCCACTGCTGTCTCGGTTGCACTGCCAGATACCCAGACCGGAGCCGTTGGCATCGTTCCAGCCGGGCAGCTCAAGGCAGGCGTTCGACGCGGGGTTGTACAGCGTGCCGTCGCCGCGGTACGTCCAAACCTGGCCGCGAGAACCGCGGCAGTCCGCGATGGCCGCCGGAGCGCCCCAGTCGGTGCGGTCGTCCCGGACGGTGACACACCGGCCGCCGGTGCGCAGGGTACCGTCGGAGGCGAAGGTGAACTTCTGGTTCGTGCCGTTCCAGCAGTCGTAGAAGCCCACGGAGCCTCCGTTGGGCGCGCCGTAACCGTCGATGCAGCGGGTCGGGTTGTGGGCGGAGTTGATGTTGTAGCTGACGGGCCGCGCACCCGAGATCTCCTGCGCCGCGCCGAACCTCGGCAGGCCGCCCACGGGGGCGCTACCCAGGTACTGGATCACCCGGCCGTCGGAGACGGTGACGTTCAGGTCGGGGTACCCGTCGGCGTTGATGTCACCGGGCGAGTCAACGGTGGTGAAGACGTCCGAGGCCAGCCCGAGCGGCAAGACGGTGCGGACGGTCGGCACGGTCCACTGCTCGCTCGCGCCGTTGTGACACTCCCAGATGCCCAGGTGGTTGCCGGCGGTTGCGTCGGCCCGGGGCACGTCGAGGCACTTGCCCGACTCCGGGTTCTTCAGCATCGACGAGTTGGGAACGGGCACCCATTTCTGGGCAGGACTGTTGTTGCAGTCCCAGAGGTTGACGGGTGAGCCGTTCTCGGTGCCGCCTCCGGTGACGTCGAGGCATTTGCCGAGGATGTGCAACGCACCGTCGGTGCCGAGGGTGAACTGCTGGTTGCCACGGCCGCCCTCGGCGCACTCCCACAGTTGGGCGGCAGTACCGTTGGCCGTCCGGCCGTGGTCGATGTCGGCGCACATGCTCTTGCCGTCGGCGTCCTTGAGCGCGGACGCCAGGGACTGACGGACGGGCGTCGCCAGGGGTGCGAAGTTCGGCTTGAGCGCACCGGCGGAGTCGATCGGCAGCGGCAGACTGGTAACGGCGCCGGTCACACTGTCGCGCACCCACAGCGCCGGCTCGCCGTTGACGGCGCCGGGATACAGGAGGGTGAATCCGCTCCAGTCGTCGGCCTCTCCGAGCTCGGCACCGGCCTCGAAGCGGCAGTCGCCGGTCAGGCTGGGCGCGTAGTAGCGCAGCTGGCCCTTCTCGATGGTGACCAGGTAGGGCTGCCCCGCGCCGCTGGATGTCTTGACCGCGGTCATCTGGGTGATGTTCTGCCAGGTGCCGTCGATGCCCTGGCCGCACAGACCGGTGGTGGTGCCGATCTGGACGGGGAGCTGGGTGTAGTGGCCCGTCACACCCTGCGGCACCATCTCCGCGTCGTTGACGTAGTAGAAGAACTGCTTCTCGGCCTTGTCGTAGACGAGCAGGTCGTCGACGCTGTTGCCGGTGAACGAACCCCGGTGGGCCAACAGGTAGTTGTTCCAGCTGTCGTGGCGAGGACTCCGATCCTTGACGGAGGCCGTTCCGGGCTGGGCCGTGAAGTCGCTGTTCCCCGCGAGCAGGCTCAGTGAGCCGTCGGACGCCGGCACCAGGTAGTCGGGGATGTCATCCCCGGTCACGTCCCCGGCGACGGACTTGGTGGCCGGGTTCCACGGAGCGTAGAACTCGTACGTCGCCCACTCCGGCTGGGAGTTTCCCGCCCAGTCGACGGCGCGGACGTACAGGCGGTGCACACCCCAGTTGTCGCGGTTGAGCGAGATCGGGATGTCGGCGTAGGCACTGCCGTCGGCCGCGACGCCGCCGGCCGGCTTGCTGCCGTACCCGCTCGGCGAGCTGGTGTCGTCGAGCGCGTACTGGAACCCCTGGACGCCGCTGGCCATGCAACTGCCGCGAGTGCAACCGCCCGGCACGGGATCGGTACTGGTCACTCGGATGGTCAGCTCGGGGTCGCCGGCGTGACCGGTCGGCTTGATGCCGCTGCCCAACGGCGGGAACACGGAGGACGGGGCGATGTTCGCCGGCGTCGGCGCGCTGAGGTCGACGTTGAAGTAGCAGAAACCGGTGGGAGGGCTTTCCAGGATTCCGTCGGTGGACCGGACGTCCCAGACGTACTGGTGCCCGTCCTGCGCCGCGAAGCCCAGGTTGACCTCGCCCCAGCCGCCTCCCGGCGGGATGGGCTGGCTCACGCGCCAGATTCCGGGGGCGGGCGCGCCGTTCTCGCCTGCGGTCATGTTGTCCCAGATATGGAAGCTGACCGCGATGTTGGTGCCGGGCATGGGCGTCCTGGCCCAAGCCCTCAGTCGGACGTCGGACGTGCCGTCCGGCAGCGGGACCGTCCGGCCGAACCAGCCGGTCCGGTCGTTGCCGCACTCCGAGTCGGGATTCCTCGTCCGAGGGCTGATGTCGATGTCGCTGGGGGTGTACGGCGCCAGGTCGTACGTGGCCAGGATGTACGGGTTGGGGAAGACCCGCATGAAGTGGTTGACATCGGTCGACGTGTTCTCGTCGCCGATCAGGCCGACCGTCCACCGCTGGATGCCCTGCTGGGCCACCTCACGGAGCTCGCCGGTCACCGGGAAGACGATCTGCTGCGCCCCGCACCCGTCGTAGGCGCTCTTGGGCCACTGGGCATCACCGAGGTTCCGGTAGATCCCCGGCTGCCGGTTCCAGGTCGTCGCGCTGTCGATGCCGCCGGTCCACTTCAGCCAGACCGGGGCGGTGGCATTGCAGTCGTGCGCCGCCGCGTAGGACTCGGCGAAGTACATGTTGGCTTCCGCGATGTACATCTCGCGCGTCACGCCACTGGTGTCGAACTCGAAGTACGAGCGCTCCATTCCGTAGCAGTTGGGCCGCTCGTAGTGCTGGAAGCCGACGCCCTGGCCCTTGCTCTGGGGCTTGTCGTAGGTCGACACGTTGGCGCACTCCGACGCCGACATGACCTGGGCGAAGTGGTTCGTTCCCATGGCGGGAGTCGGCTGGAACGTCGGGTCGATGTACAGCGGCCAGACGGTGCCCTTGCCGGCGAGCAGGTCGGCATCGGGGGTCAGGGTCAGCACAGAGGAGTCGACGCTCACGGCGATCGGCTTCACGTGCGCGCCCGCGCCGGGAGCGTCGACCGACGACGGGCTACCGGCACCGCCTGACGCCGTGCCGGCGGCCGGAGCGCCCGCGGTCATCTTGGCGGCCACCCCTACGGGGGCAGTTGCGGGGGCGTCCGAGGCCGAGTCCCACATGATCGGGGCAGACGCCTGGAAGACGGGTGCCCCACCCGCTGGGGCGGCGGATATGTTCCCGTGACCGTCGTCGGCGACGACGAGATCCTTCGTGGCGGTGCCGAACCGCAGCGACTTCAGCACCGGGTTGGCGGCAGCCGTAGCGTTCTTGACGACCAGGACCTCGCGGACCGAACCCTGGTCACCGACCTCGACACGGAGGTCGACGCCCGGCAGGACCTCGGCGTAGACGGCGGTGTCACCGTCCACGGCGGGCACGGGAAGGCTCACCGGGAACGTCAGAGCGAGACTGCGGCCCTGCCGATCGGTGAGGGTCGCCAGCGGCCCGGTACCACCGCCCGACACGGTGACGCCCGACGGCGTGGCCTTCGGCGCGAGCGTCCCGTCCGCACCGCGCACGAGCGTGGCGTCGACATCGGCCCACGCGCCGCCCTTCTTCACCCTGGCCGGCAGCAGGTGGCCAGTGCGGGCGAGCTTGCCGATCGGCAGCGCGACGGTCAGGGAGGTCTCGGTCGTCAGTTCCTCGACGGGGACCGGCTTCCCGGTGGCCTTCGCCTTCTGCAGTGCGGCCTCCACCGCGCTCACGGAGGGCGTCGTTTGGGCACCACTTCGGCCCGGGCCTGGTGGAGTGACGGGCGCCGGGACAGCCGCGACCGCGACTCCGGAGGCGGCCAGCAGGAGTCCGGCGGCGCACAGGGGAGCCAGGCGTCTCGCCACTCCACTCCGCAGCGATCTCGGTGGACGGGTTTCTCGCATGGTGTGTCAGTTCACCTTCACAGCGCGGCTCTCCCCGTCCAGAGGTGACGGACGTGACTGACGTCACGCACACCGGCGGACACGAAGGGCCTTTGTCCAATTTGATGCCATTTTCTGATCGGCCATCCGATGATGTTCCATCAATTCGGCCATCAGTAAGCAGCCGAACGGTATTGCGTTCGAACCCGGACTGGCAATACGGTTCCGGCGATCACGATGGGACGCCCCTACCTCAATTTGTCAACGCAGGTAACAGACCCATTTCAATTCCATAAAAACGGAGCGGTACATGCAATCCGGCTGGAAACGATCCGCCAACTGTTCACGAAGAGGGGGTGTCCGCTGGCGAAATGCGTTGACGGTCACCGCACTTACCGCCGCGCTGTCCCTCGTTGTTCCACTGGCCGGCGACGGCATAGCCTGGACGGCACGCGCCACCGATCAGGAAAAGGAAACTCCGCTTCCCGAACTCCCCAAGGTCGGTGGCCGCGACGCAGACAAGAAGCGGCAGCCCGAGCGGCTCCCTCACCCTGCGGGCTCCCGCGACCTTCAGCCCTTCAAGTCGAGCCCCGTCCAGTGGCCCGCACCGGCGACAGTCACGGTCGATCTGAAGAACCGGCCCGACCTCGTGGGTGGCACCAGCGGCAAGGACGCGGCCGTCCGTGCCGGTTCCACCCCCGTCCTGCTCGGCACAGGCCCCGCCGCTCCGGCCTCGGCCGCCAAGACGCAGAGCGCCCCCGGTGGTGCCCCGCAAGCCCCGGCCGCCGGTGGACCGGGATCCGTCGAGGTCAAGGTCGCCGACCGGTCGCAGGCTCAGCAGGCGAACGTCGACGGTCTGCTGGTCGGGCTCCGGCGAGCCGACGGCGGGACTGACGCCGCCGGTCTCGACGTCTCCCTCGACTACAGCTCGATCGCCGACGCCTACGGTGGCGGCTACGCCTCCCGGCTACGACTGGTGACCATGCCGGACTGCGCGCTGACAACGCCGCAGCTCGCCGAGTGCCGTACGCGCACGCCGATCGACACCACCCTGGACCCCGCCACCAAACGGATCACCGGCAGGGTCGTCCTCCCGAGCGGCACCGCGACTCCCACACAGGCGTCCCCCACGAAGGGCTCCCCGGCCGAGGTGCCCGCGGCGACGGCCCTCAGCCTCGCGGCGGCGCCGGCCGGCGGCGGCACGGCCCTGGCGGCGGTCCCCGACGTAGGCGGCTCCCAGGGCTCCTTCGCCGCGACCGACCTATCGTCCTCCGGCTCGTGGACACAGAGCGCCTCGGGCGCCTTCACCTACTCGTACCCGATCTCGGTGCCACCATCGGTCGGCGGTGAGGCCCCCGGGGTCGATCTCGCGTACAACTCCCAGTCCGTCGACGGCGCGACCTCGGCCCGGAACTCGCAGGCGTCGTGGATCGGTGACGGCTGGTCGTACAGCCCGGGCTTCGTCGAACGCTCCTACAAGTCCTGCCAGAACAGCGGCATCGACGGATCCGGGGACCAGTGCTGGACGGGGTGGAGCGCCACACTGTCGCTCGGCTCCCACTCCGGTGAGCTGGTCCGCGACGACAACGGCCTCTACCACCTGCTGAGCGACGACGGCACCCGGATCGAGCGCCTCACCGGCGCCGCCAACGGCCTGTGGCAGGGCGAGTACTTCAAGGTCACCACAACCGACGGCGCCGCCTACTACTTCGGTCTCAACCACGCGCCCGGCACCACCTCCGACGGCGCCACCAACAGCGCCTGGGGGGTTCCCGTCTACCACTCCAACAGCGGCGACCCCTGCTACACGGCCGCCAAGGGCAAGAACTCGCAGTGCGACCAGCAGCCCGGTTGGCGGTTCAACCTCGACTTCGTCGTCGACCCCAACGGCAACCTGCAGCGCTACGACTGGGCCGCCGAGACCAACCGCTACGCCATGGGCGCCGGCCAGGCGGCCAAGGCCGGCGGCACCGGAACACTCACCCCGTACACCCGCGGCGGCTACCTCAGCCGGATCTCCTACGGCTACCAGGTCGCCGACGCCGTCGCCGGCCGTGAGCCCTCCGCCCGGGTCACCTTCGACATCGCCGAGCGGTGCGTGATCTCCGACGACGCCTGCCGACCGGAGAAGCTGTCCGCCACCACCGCAAAGGACTGGCCTGACGTCCCGTACGACCTCGCCTGCCCCGAAGGCTGGGTGACCAGCGGCACCGGTGCCAACGTCTGCTGGATCGGTTCGCCGACGTTCTGGTCCACCAAGCGCCTGCAGAGGGTCTACACCGAGCTGCGCACCCAGGGTGGCTGGCAGAGCGTCGACCGGTACGACCTGAAGCACATCTTCTCCAAGGCCGGTGCGATCATCGACCCGGCAACCGGCAAGCCCGGCGACCCGAACTACAGTGACGGCTCGCTGCAGTCGGTCATGTGGCTGTCCGAGATCCAGCACACCGCCCTCGACACCTCGGCCGGCGGTTCCAGCCCGATCACGCTCGACGCGGCGACCTTCGCCGGCACCGAACTCAACAACCGCGTCGACGGCCTCGACCCACCCGCGCCGCCCCTCTACCGGCCGCGCATCATCGGCATCAACACCGAGTCGGGCACCCAGGTCGCCATCACCTACCGCGACCCGGAGTGCTCGCGAACCAAGGGCGTCATGCCGGCCTCGGCCGACAGCAACACCCTGGCCTGCTACCCGGTCTATTGGACCCCACCCCGTGGAGCCGTCCCGATCGCGGACTGGTTCCACAAGACCCTGGTCGCCAAGGTCACCGCTACTGACAGCACCACGGCCGCCTCGCCGGCCCGGGAGACGTCCTACACCTACAGCGGCGGCGCGGCCTGGCACCGCGACGACTCCGACCTGACGGACGACAAGTACCGCACCTGGAACGAGTTCCGCGGCTACCGCACAGTCACCACCACCACCGGCGCCACCAACGGCCCGGATCCGCTCGGCCAGACGTCGGTGTCCTACTTCCAGGGCATGGACCAGGACCGTCGGGCCGACGGGACGCTCCGCACTGTCAAGTTGAGGAACTCGCTCGGTGAGGAGTCCGTCGACTCCGCCTGGCTCTCGGGCACCCCGCAGGAGGTCATCACCCACCGGGAGGCCGGCGGCCCCGCCATCGCCAAGCAGTTCACCGGCATGGCCGTGGCCGACAAGGCGATCGCCGCCCGGAAGCGGTCCGCCTGGAGCTCGGACCCGAAGAAGCCGCTCTCCACCTTGCCCGACCTGGAGGCGCGCCGCGCCAAGTCGTCCGAGGGTCGCTCCAGCACCCTGTTGTCCGACGGGACCTGGCGGACCACTCGGATCAGTACCAGCTTCGACGCGCTCGGCCGGACCGACACGGTCGAGTCACAGCCCGACGTGACCAGTCCGGACAACCGCAGTTGCACCAAGACCGAGTACGCGGCGGCGCCGGCGGGCAATCCGATGATGGTCGCCTACCCCAGCACCGTGAAGACCGTGGCCGGACCGTGCGGCACAGCAACCTCCGCCACGACGGTGGTCAGCGACCGCCAGGTCGTCTACGACGGCAGTGACGACCCCAAGAACCCCGGTACTCCCGGCGTCCTGGGTCAGAACGGTCGAACGTTCGGGTACGCCACGGCCACCCAGAACGCCACGTCGTACGACGCCCAGGGCAAGGCCGTCTACCAGACCCTCGCCGCCCAGGCGTTCGACGGCTACGGGCGGGTCGTCCGCAGCGTCGACGCGACCAACGGAGTCAACTCCAGCTCCTACAGCCCCGCCTCCGGTGTGCTGCCGTCGGAGGTCTCGACGGTCAACGCGCTCAACTGGACTGCCAGGAGCATCATCTCCCCGGCCCGCGGTCTGGTGACCCAGGCGGTCGACGCCAACGACCGCGTCACGGACTCCACCTATGACGCACTGGGCCGCCGCACCGCCGTCTGGCTGCCCGGGAACTCCCGGGCCAAGGGCCGGCCTGCGGACCGGACGTTCGAGTACGACACGCACGGCGTGAGCAAGGATCCGAACTCCCGGGCCCCGGCACCCACCGTCACCACCAGGGTGCTGCACGAATCGGGCAACCGGGAGACCTCCGTCACCATCTACGACGGCTTCCTCCAGCCCCGCCAGACGCAGAGCATGCCGGCGAACGGGGCCACCGGCCGGGTCCTCACCCACGCGCGGTACAACAGCCTCGGCCAGGTCACCAAGTCCACGGCCGCCTGGTACGACAAGGACCACGGCGGCCCGAGCACCGTCCTCTTCGAGGAACAGGACAACGACTCGCCGTCCCAGACCCGGTTCCTGTACGACGGCGCCGGCCGGCAGACCGACAACGTTCTCTACTCGCGGGCCAAGGAACTCTGGCGGACCAGCACGGCCTACCCGGGTGCCGATCGAACGGTCACCACCCCGCCGAGCGGAGGCACGCCCAGCACCGTCTACACCGACGCGCTCGGCCGGACCAGTGCCTCCGTGCTGCACGGCGGCAGCGGCACCGGTGACGTCACCACCCGGTACACCTACGACCAGCGCGGCCAGCTCGCCACCATCCAGGACGACGCCCGCAACACCTGGTCGTACGGCTATGACATCCAGGGCCGGCGCGTCTCCCAGACCGACCCCGACACCGGAACCTCCACCACATCGTTCGACGAGTTCGGACGCGTGGCGGCGACGACCGACGGCCGCGGCACGCAGTTGTCGTTCACCTACGACCAGCTCGGCCGGGTCACAGGCCGCTACGAGGGCGCCAGGACCAACGACCCGAGCAAGTTGCTCGCCTCCTTCACGTACGACACGCCCGCCAAGGGCTATCCCACCTCCGCCACCCGCTATGTCGGTGGCGCGAACGGGGACACGTACGTGCAGAAGGTGAACGGCTACACCGTGCGGTACCAGCCCACCGGCACCACGACCACCCTCCCGGCCGGCGAGGGCAAGCTCGCCGGCGACTACAGCCAGACCCTGTGGTACCAGGACAACCTCGGCCTTCCGTCCGGCGCCACGTACGGCACCGAGGGCAACCTGCCCGCCGAGAGTTACGGCTTCTCGCGCAACGACCTCGGCTACGTGGTCGGCTCCGGCGGGCGGTCCACCACCCTCCAACTGGTCAACTACGACCCGCTGGGCCGAATCCTGCGCTCCCAGTTCGGTGTGGAGAACTACCTGCTGCGCTCCGGAGCGCAGTACGACGACGTCACCGGTCGGCTCACCAAGAGCGACGTGATGTTCCAGGAGGCCGACGCCAACCCGGTCTCGTCCACCTCCTACGGGTACAACCAGGTGGGCAACCTCACCTACACCTCGGAGCTGCAGTCCTCGGGCGGCGTCGACCAGGCGTTCGACACCCAGTGCTTCCGCTACGACGGCCTGAACCGCCTCGTGGAGGCGTGGACCGACACCTGGGGCGTCACGAAGCCGACCGCCGGGGCAGTCTCCCAGTGCAACAACACCAACCCGGGTCCGGCCAACATCGGCGGTCCGGCCCCGTACTGGCAGACCTACCAGTACAACCAGCTCGGCGACCGGACCCAACAGGTCAAGCACGATGTCACCGGCGACACCGCCCGCGACATCACGCAGACCAGCAGCTACCCCGGCGAAGGCCGCGTCGCGTCCGCCAAGCCGAACACCGTCACCAACATCACCACCCGCACCGGCAAGGCCACCGTCCGGCTGACCTCGGGCCAGACCGCGGCTGACGGCACGGCGCTCTGCATGGACGTCTGGGGCGCTCGGACGGCCGACGGCACCTCCGTCGGTACCTGGTCCTGCCACGACGGCGGTTCCGAGAGGTGGACCCGCCCGGGCGACGGCACCCTTCGTGCCCTCGGCAAGTGCGCCCGACCGGTCGACGGGAACGGCTACGCGGGCGCCAAGGTCGAGCTGGTCACCTGCGACGGAAGCAACAGCCAAAGGTGGACGGACGGCGCCGACGGCGCCCTCGTCCACTCCTCCACGTTCTGCCTGGAGATCCCCGGCGCGAACCGGACACCGGGCACCCAGCTCGGCCTCTGGAACTGCAACGGCCTCCCGCACCAGAAGTGGCCCGCCACCGGCAACGCGCCGAGCGGCCCCACCTACACCGCGAGCCTGACGCCGCAGTACGACGCCCAGGGCAGCACCACCTCGCGGAGCAGCACCGCCACCACCACGCTGCCATCGGCGGTCGCCACCGGCGGCACCCCGGTCTGCCTGGACGCCACCGGTGGCACGAACACCAACGGCACTCCGGTGGAGACCTGGACCTGCCACGACGGCAGCGCCCAGCAGTGGACGCTCGGCACGGACGGCACCCTGCGCGTCCTCGGTGTCTGCGCCCGCCCGGTCGGCGGCCGGACCACCGAGGGCACCCAGCTCGAGCTGTGGGCCTGCGACGGCAGCGACAACCAGCGCTGGCACACCGCCGCGGACGGTTCGCTGGTCCACCAGTCCGGGATGTGCGTCGACATCCCGTGGAGCAGCGTCACTCCGGGCACCCGCGTCACCCTGTGGACCTGCAACCAGGCTGCCGTGAACCAGAAGTGGGGGGAGCGCGGCAGCAAGCCGACCAACGGGGCCGGCCAGGAATTCACCTACGACGTCGAGGGTCGCACCAAGACCGTCACCACCCCCGACGGCGCCCGCACCAAGACCTCCAGTTACCTCTACGACGCCTCCGGAACGCTCCTGCTCCAGCGCGGGGCCGAAGGCACCATCCTCTACCTGTTCGGCGGCGCCGAGCAGATCATCCTGTCCCCCGACGGAACGACCGTCAGCGGCAACCGCTACTACCCCCAGCCGGACGGGACGACGGCTGTCCGTTCCAGTGCCGGAGCGCTCACCTACCAGTTCCACAACCCCCAGAACACGTCCACCCTCCAGGTCGACGCGACGACCAGGGCCATCACCCGACGGTCCTTCGACCCGTACGGCGCACCACGCGGGCCCGTGCCGGCCACCTGGTCCGACAACCACGGCTACCTCGGCCAGCCGCTGGACGGCGCCACCGGCCTGAACCTCCTGGGCGCCCGGAACTACGACGCGACGCTCGGCCGCTTCCTCACCGCCGACCCGGTGCTGACGCCCGGCGACCCCAACCAGATGGGCGGCTACACCTACGCCGGCAACAACCCGGTCAACCTGACCGACGCCGACGGCCTCTGGCCGAAGTGGGTCAAGTCCGCGGCCAAGGCCGTCGGCAAGACCGCTGCGGGCTTCGGCGACGCGGCCATCGGCTTCCTCACCGTGAACAGCCCCTACGCGGCCGGAAACAACATCCTCGCCGGCGTCAACGAGGCCGTCGGCCAGCAGACCGGCGTTCCGGTCCTCCCGGGCATCACCCCGATCCAGACCACCGAGAACCCGATCGCCGACATCTTCGGCATCCCCCACAACGACCCGTTCTACATCACCGGACAGGTGATCGAGACCGTCGTGGAGGTCGCCGCCGACGGCGTCGGCGTCATCAAGGGTGTCAAGGCCGCGACCAAGGTGATCAAGAACGCCGGCGGCATCAAGAAGGCACTGACCAGCCTCTTCAAGAGCGGATCACCCAAGGGCGAGCCCACTCGCCCGAGCACTCCCAAGACCGCCGAACCAACCACCCCCAAGTCGGCCCCCTCCGATCCGAAGCCTCCGGCCACCCCGAAGGCCGAACCGACACCACCCGAGGAACCCCTCGGCACCCCCTGCAGCTTCACACCCGACACTCCCGTTCTGATGGCCGACGGCTCGACCAAGCCGATCGCCGCCGTCAAAGCCGGCGACCGGGTCGAAGCCGCCAACCAATGGACCGGCAAGGACCAGGACGGCCGCGCGGTCATCGCGAAGTGGTCGCACGACGACGACAACCTAGTCGACGTCACCGTCAAGACCGGCGGCATCACCACCACCATCAAGACAACGGCCAACCACCCCTTCTGGGATGACACGACCCACGACTGGGTCATGGCCGGTGACCTCACCGTCGGACACGCGCTCACCACCCCCGACGACAAGTCCGTCACCATCACCGCCGTCCGCACGATCCGCGGTCAGGCCCGCATGTACAGCCTGACCGTCGCCGAGCTCCACACGTACTATGTGCTCGCGGGAACTGTACCGATCCTCGTACACAACTGCGATCCGGCGACGGCAGAGCACGACATTCAAAAGGCCATCCAGG
>NZ_JBHYYB010000032.1:0-95897 GCF_042752535.1 Kitasatospora sp. NPDC059327
ATGGTGCCGCCCACCCCCGAGGCGGGCACGCCCGAGGAGTTCACCCAGGGCCGCGCGATCGGCCTGGGCAACCGGGTGCCGCTGTGGGTCGCCTCCCCGTGGTCGCGCGGCGGCTACGTCAACTCCCAGGTCTTCGACCACACCTCCGTCCTGCGCTTCATGGAGCGGGTCACCGAGGTCGCCGAGCCGAACATCTCCGCCTGGCGCCGCGCGGTCTGCGGCGACCTCACCAGCTGCTTCGACTTCGCCGCCCCCGACTACACCATCCCCCAACTGCCCGACACCGTCGCCCTGATGGCCAAGTCCGACGCCGGCACCAAACTCCCCGGCGTCGCCCTGCCCGCCGCCGGCACCCAGTCGATGCCCGTCCAGGAACCCGGCGACCGCCCGCACCGCCACCTCCCGTACCAACCCTGGGCCGACATCGAGGTGGACCGCAGGACGGGCAAGGTCACCTGCACCCTGAGCAACGACGGCGCGGTCGCCTTCCCCTACACCGTCTACCCCAACATCGTCCTCCCGTTCGCCGGGACGCCCTACACGGTGGCCCCCGGTGCCACCGCCGCCTACACCTGGGACGCCGCCGCCACCCACGGCCGCTACGACTTCACCGTCCACGGCCCGGACGGCTTCGTCCGCCGCTTCGCCGGCACCGTCGTCCGCGACGGCCAGGACGGCCAGAACGACATCGGCGTGCCGATCGTGACCGCCGACCTGAGCAACTCCTCCCGGCTCACCCTCCAACTGGTCAACGACGGGCTGACCGCCGTCGGCTTCACCGCCGTGCCCAACGACTTCGCGGGTACCGCGCAGACGGTCTGGGTCAAGCCCGGCAAGCAGGTCAACCTGGCCTGGCCGCTGGACAAGCAGGGCCGCTACGACGTCGTCGTGACGGCCGGCACCGGCCTGCGCTTCACCCAGCGGTACGCGGGCTGGGTGCACTGATCCGTCGTTCGGGCCGGGCGGGTGCCGACGCGCAGGCTCGGGCACGGTCGGGGGCGCCGAACCGGTGACCTCCGGCCGTGGCTCGACCGCCCGGCCGGGGCCGGCGGCTAGCGTCGGCGCCATGCAGAAGATCACCACCTTCCTCTGGTTCGACGACCAGGCCGAGGCGGCCGCCCGCTTCTACACCTCGGTCTTCGCCAACTCCCGGATCACCGGGATCACCCACTACGCCGAGGCCGGCCCCGGTGAGGCCGGCACGGTCATGACCGTGACCTTCGAGCTCGACGGACAGGGCTTCGTCGCGCTCAACGGCGGTCCGGTGTTCCACTTCACCGAGGCCGTCTCGCTCCAGGTCGACTGCGCCGACCAGCGCGAGGTCGACGATCTCTGGGCGAAGCTCACCGCCGACGGCGGCGAGGGCGGCCCGTGCGGCTGGCTCAAGGACCGCTACGGACTCTCCTGGCAGATCGTCCCCCGCGTCCTGACCGAACTGATCGCCGACCCGGACCCGGCCAGGGTCGGCCGGGTCACGGCGGCGATGCTGCGGATGCAGAAGATCGAGATCCAACCGCTCCTCGACGCCGCCCGGGGCTGATCCGGCGGCCGCCCCGCCGGGGCGGTCCGGCCCGGTCCTCAGGCCGGCTGCCGGGCGCGTCGCCGACGGCGCAGCCGGCCCGGGTTCAGGCGCTCGCCCCGGGCCAGCCGACGCAGCCGGGCGAACCGGGAGAACCGTTCCCGGTTCGCCACCGAGGCCCGGTCCAGCTCCTCCATCAGACGTCGGCTGCGGTGTTCCAGATCGAGCTCGTCGAGGATCCGGTCCACCTCGGCCAGCAGCGCCCCGTGCAGCTGCCAGGCCTCCGGGTGTCCCTGCACCCGGAGCAGCAGCAGCTGGGCGACGTTGTCCCGGACGGCCCAGGCGGCGGCCAGCTCGGCGGTCAGCCGCCGCTCGGCCTCCTCGGCATTGCTGCTCACCTGGGTGGTGACCAGCACCGCGAAGCTCACCAGGGCCCCGCCGAGGTGGCTCAGCAGCTCCTCCAGCGCCACCGCCACGTCGGGGGGGAAGAGCCGCTCGCCCGGGGCCCGCCGTTTGGCCAGGTCGGTGAGCGAGCGGGCCAGCACCCGGATCACCACCACGCAGATCTCCAACGTGTCCAGGCCGGTCCGCAGCACCAGCCGGGAGAGCAGCCCCTCGCTGATCCGGGGATTGAGCCGCAGGCTGTCCTCGGCCTGGCGCAGCGCCCCGTCGACGTCCGCGATGGCCTGGTCGAGCCGGCGGGCCTCGTGCAGCCGTTCCGCCGCGCGCTCCACGGGGGTGGGCGCGCCGAGCTCCTCGGCGATGCCGAGCAGCAGGTGCCGGGCCCGCCGGGCGAGGTCCTCGATCGACTCGCCGGCCGTGTCCACCCAGACCGGCGGGGCGAACACCAGGTTGAACAGCAGTCCGACGGTGGCGCCGATCAGGGTCTCCAGCACCCGGTCCCAGGCCTGCGAGGTCACCTGGCTGACGCCCAGGATGAGCATGGCGCTGATCGCCACCTCCTGGACGAACTCGTCCACCCGGACGAAGCGCCCGATGGTCAGCGAGGCGAGGATGATCAGGCCCAGGCTCCACCAGGACAGCCCGACCACCGAGCTGAAACCGATCGCGATCAGCACCCCGACGACCACCGAGTTGACCCGGCGGATGCTGGTGGTCAGCGTCGAGTAGACGGTGACCTGGACGACCAGCAGCGCCGTCAGCGGCGCGGTCAGCGGGGCCGGCTCGCTGCTCAGCTGGGTCGCCACCGCGTACGAGAGGGTGGCGGCCACCGTGGCCCGGACCGTCTGGACGACGAAGGGTTCGCGGGCACCGCGGCGCAGTGTGGTGGCGAAGGACTCCGGGAGAAGGGCCATGCCGCCCTTCTTTCCCCGCCGGGGCCGCTCACACCGTCGATCCGTCGCACCGGCACTCGAAAGAGCCGTTCGTCCGGCCCAGCGCGGCGGGCCGGTCAGGGACGGCGGCGCTGCTCGCGCAGCAGCTTCCACGGCGCGAGCGCCGATTCGACCTGCACCCCGAGGCTCATCTTGGAGGTGCCCTGGATCCGCTCCTCGAAGCGGATCGGGACCTCGCGGATCCGCAGCCCGCGCTGGACGGCGCGGTAGTTCAGCTCGACCTGGAACGAGTACCCGTTGCTGTGCACCGAGGGCAGGTCGATGGCCCGCAGGGCCTCCGCCCGCCAGGCCTTGAACCCGGCGGTGGCGTCCCGGACCCCGAGGCCGAGGATGGTGTTGACGTAGAGGTTGGCCCAGGCGGACAGCGCCTTGCGGTGCCACGGCCACTCCTCGGCGGTCGAGCCGCCGGGCACGTAGCGCGAGCCGAGTACCACGGCGGTGTCGTCGGCGAGCAGCGTCTCGACCATGACCGGGAGCACCGAGGCCGGGTGCGACAGGTCGGCGTCCATCTGGACCACCACGTCGGCGCCCTCCGCCAGGGCCCGGGTCATGCCCGCGACGTAGGCCCGGCCGAGTCCGTCCTTCTCGGTGCGGTGCAGGACGCCGACGGTGCCGGGAGCCTCCGCCGCGAGCTTGTCCGCGACCTCGCCGGTGCCGTCCGGGGAGTTGTCGTCGACCACCAGCAGGTGCAGACCGGGCAGCTTGAGGTCCGCGAGCAGCCCGGCGAGGACCGGCAGGTTCTCCCGTTCGTTGTACGTGGGTACGACGACAACGACCTTGGGGGCGGCCTCGACCATGTTCTGTCCCTCGCGCGATTACCGGCCGGCACCGCGCCGCCGGCGCCCGCGCCCGAGCCGGACAGGTGTCCACTTCGGTCGGGCGAGTCTAGCCGCGGTCGTCCGTGCGCGGTCCCACCGTCCACCCGGCCGCGGGCGCGGGCGGGTGGACGGCGGGGCCGGTCGGGTACTACCGGCTGGGGTGCGATCTGCTCCAGGCGGGGGCGACGAGGGCGACCAGGCCGACCGCGAAGGCGAGCTGGAGGATGTGGCGGATCCAGTCGATGCCGGAGGTGTGCCGTACGCCGACCCAGCCGGCCACCGCGTTGCCCAGCCAGGCCCCCGCGGCGCCGAGCAGCATCGTCAGCCACCAGGGGATCGCCTGCGGGCCGCGGAGGATCAGTTTGGCCAGGACACCCAGCACGAAACCGATGAGCAGAATCCACAGCAGCTGGAACATCGCATTCCACCTTTCGAGGTGCGTTGTCCCATGATCACCCGGATCGCCCGCTCCGGCACGTCGACGGGGGCCCACGCCCCCGTCCTCGCTCACGTGGTCCCGCCACCTCCGTCGCGGGCGCCGCGTCACCCCGCGTGGCTGAGGGCGACCCCGGTCACCGGGTCGAACACGTGCAGCCGGTCGGTGTCGATCCACAGCTCCAGCGGGCTGCCCTCGGCGGCCCGGGTGTCGGTGCCGATCCGGGCCACCAGCTCGCGTCCGCGCGGGTCGGCCGCGGTCTCCCGGCGCCGAGCGCCCGGCTCCTCCGGAGCCCCCGGGGCGCGGGTCCCGCCCGCCACCGTGAAGTGCGCGAACACGTCCGAGCCGACCGACTCCAGCACCTCGACGTCGACCGTGGCCGTCCGCCCGCCCCGCGGGCGCAGAAGCGCGGCGTCCTCGAAGTGCTCGGGCCGCAGGCCGACGACCACGTCGCGCGGGGCGTTCGCCTCGGCCAGCCGCCGGCGGAGCCGGTCGCTCACCGGTAGGTCGGCCAGTGCGGTGCGCAGCACGCCCTGCTCCAGGGTGGCGTCCAGGACGTTCATCCCAGGTGAGCCGATGAACCCGGCGACGAAGAGGTTGGCCGGCTCGTCGTAGAGCTGTTGCGGGGCGCCGACCTGCTGGACGACGCCGCCGCGCAGCACCACCACCCGGTCGCCGAGCGTCATCGCCTCGACCTGGTCGTGCGTGACGTAGACGGTGGTGGTGCCGAGCCGGCGCTGGAGGCGGGAGATCTGGGTGCGCATCTGCACCCGGAGCTTGGCGTCCAGGTTGGAGAGCGGCTCGTCCATCAGGAAGACCTTGGGGTCGCGAACGATCGCCCGGCCCATCGCGACCCGCTGGCGCTGTCCGCCGGAGAGGTTGGCCGGCCGGCGGTCCAGGTGCTCGGTGAGGTCGAGGATCCGGGCGGCCTCCTCGACCTTGGCGGCGATCACGGCCTTGTCGGTCCGGGCCAGTCGCAGGGCGAAGCCCATGTTCTGGCGGACGCTCATGTGCGGGTAGAGCGCGTAGCTCTGGAACACCATGGCGATGTCCCGGTCCTTGGGCGCGCGGTCGTTGACCACCTGGCCGCCGATCCGCAGGGTGCCCTCGGTGATGTCCTCCAGGCCCGCGATCATGTTGAGGGTGGTGGACTTCCCGCAGCCCGAGGGGCCGACCAGGATCACGAACTCGCCGTCCGCGACGGTCAGATCGATGCCGTGGACGGCGACCGCGCCGTCCGGGTAGCGCTTGGTGATGCCGTCGAGGACGATCTCGGCCATGCCCTGCCTGCCTTCCTGGGACGTCTTCGGGACGGGGTGCTCCCGGGCCTCAGCCCTTGACGGCGCCGGCGGTGAGGCCGGCCACGATGCGGCGCTGGAACAGCAGTACGAACACCACGATCGGCACCGTGATGACCACGGCGGCCGCGGCGATCGAGCCGGTCGGCTGCTGGAACTGCGAGCTGCCGGTGAAGAACGCGATCGCGGCCGGGACGGTCCGCGCCGCGTTGGTGGAGGTCAGCGAGATGGCGAACAGGAAGTCGTTCCAGCAGAAGATGAAGACCAGGATCGCGGTGGTGAAGACGCCCGGCGCCGCCAGCGGGGCGATCACCAGCCGGAACGCCTGCGCGGGTGTCGCGCCGTCCACCTTCGCGGCCTTCTCCAGGTCCCACGGGATCTCCCGGAAGAACGCCGAGAGCGTGTAGATCGCGAGCGGCAGGGAGAAGGTCATGTACGGGATGATCAGGCCCGCCCAGGTGTCGAAGAGGCCCAGCACCCGCTCGATGTCGAACAGCGGCGAGACCAGCGAGATCGGCGGGAACATCGCGATCAGCAGGGACATCCCGATCAGCAGGCGTTTGCCCGGAAAGCGCAGCCGGGCCACCGCGTAGGCCGCCATGGTGCCGAGCAGCACCGCGACGGTGGTGGCGATGACGGCGATGCCGATCGAGTTGAGCAGCGCCCGGGTGAAGTCCGAGGTCCGGAAGATGCCGCGGTAGTTCTCCAGCGTCCAGACGCGCGGGACGAACGCGCCGTCGTCGAGGGTGCTCGGGTCCTTGAAGGAGAGCGCGGCGATCCACCAGACCGGGAACAGCGCGTAGAGCACCACCACCAGGTTGACGACGCCCCAGCCGGTCGCCGTGCGGGTGCGGCGGGACGTCATCGGCCCTCCGTCCCGCCGCCGGGCGCGGCGGCGCCGAACACCTTGACGAAGACCAGCGCGATCGCCGCCACACAGAGGAAGATCAGCACCGAGATCGCCGAGCCGATGCCCAGGTTGAGTGCGGTGAAGAGGTTGTCGTACCCGAGGATCGACACCGAGCCGGTGTCGTTGGAGCCGCCGGTCAGCACGTAGATGTTGTCGAAGACCCGGAACGCGTCGAGGGTCCGGAAGAGCAGGGCGACCAGGACGGCCGGCTTCATCAGCGGCAGGATCACCCACCGCAGCCGCTGGCCGAAGGTCGCGCCGTCCACCATCGCGGCCCGGACGGTCTCCCCGGGGACCAGGGCCAGGCCGGCCAGCAGCAGGAGCGCCATGAAGGGCGTGGTCTTCCACACCTCGGCCAGGATGATCAGCCCGATCGCCTGCCAGTGGTCGGTGAGCGGGGCGCTGCCCTCGGGCAGCAGCGCGGCGAGGTAGCCGGTGCCGGGCGTCCAGGCGTACTGCCAGGAGTAGGCGGCGACCACGGTGACGATCCCGTACGGCACCAGGACGGCGGTGCGCACCACGCCCCGGCCGAACACCGCCCGGTGCATCACCAGCGCCAGGGCGAGCCCGAGCGCCAGTTCCACGGTCACCGAGACGGCGGTGATCAGCACCGTCACCCAGAGCGCCTGCCACCAGAAGGGCGAGGAGAGGACGGCGGCGTAGTTCTCGAACCAGACGAACTCCGCCTGCTGGGGGAAGCGCAGATCGTAGCGCTGGAGGGAGAGGTAGATGGCGAGGCCGACCGGATAGGCCGTCACGGCGGTCATCACCAGCACGGCCGGGGCGCAGAGCAGCCAGCCGAGCCGGCGCTCCTGCCGCGACCCCTCGGACCGGCCCTTCGGCGCTGTCCCGAGGAGGGTGGGCGGCCTGGTCACGGGATCAGTCCCTTCGAGCCGAGCGCGTCCTTGAGTTGGCCGCCCAGCGTGGAGACGGTGCGCTCCGGCTGGACGGCCGACGGCGGGGAGAGCGCGTGCGAGATCGCGATCGAGACGTTCTGGTAGGCGGGTGTCTGCGGCCGGACGGAGGCGGAGTCCAGCGCCGCCAGCACATCGGCGGCGAACGGGTAGCTGTCGGTGAGTTCGGCGGCGGTGTAGAGGCTGCGCAGGGAGGGCGGCAGGCCGCCCTTGAGCGCGTTGGTCAGCTGGTTGTCGCGGTTGCGCAGACAGAGGGTGGCCTCCTGGGCGAGCTCGGGGTGCCGGCTGTAGGAACCGACCGCGAGGTCGATCCCGCCGATGGTGACGCTGGCCGGGCGGTCCGGGAGGACGGCGGGGTAGGGCGCCCAGCGGAAGTGCGGGAACAGCTCGGGCCGGTCGGCCTTCATGGCGGGGTAGACGAAGGGGTAGTTGAGCTCGAAGGCGGCCGTGCCGGACTCCATCGCCAGCCGGTTCTGGTCCTCCATCTGGTTGGCGAGCGAGGGGTCGGCGGCCGGGGAACGGGCGAGGTCCCGGATGACGCCGGCGGCGGTGACGGCGGGCGCGCCGAGCGAGGGCGCGGTGGCGTCGGGGGTGAGCACCGAGCCGCCGGCGCTGGTCACCAGCGTGTTGAACCAGACCGTCAGGCCCTCGTACTGGGCGCCCTGGACCTCGACGAAGTGCGGCTTGCCGGCCTTGGCCAGCTCACCCGCCGCGGCCAGCATCTCGGCCCAGGTGCGCGGCGGCGCCGGCACCAGGTCGTCGCGGTACCACAGCAGTTGGGTGTTGGAGTTGTAGGGGACGGCGTACAGCCGGTCCTTCCAGGTGGCGGTCTTCAGGGCGGCGGCCAGGGTGTCGGCGCCGGCCTGCTCCTTCGCCGCGCCGGTCCACTCCCGGACCCAGCCGGCCTCCGCGAACTCGGGTGCCCAGGTGACGTCCAGGCCCATGATGTCCACACCGGTGTCGTGCGCGGCGAGCCGGCGGACCAGCTGCTGGCGCTGACCGTCGGCGGTGCGCGGCAGCTTGTTGTAGCGGATCGAGTAGCGGCCCCCCGAGGCCCGGCCGCAGGAGTCGGCGGCCTGCTGGAGGGCACCGGAGTCATCGGGGAAGTTGTACCAGTCGAGGGTGACCGCCGCGTCGCCGCCGCCGGAACCGCTGCCACAGGCGGCGAGGGCGAGCGTCAGCAGCAGGACCTGGACGACCGCCGTCCGTTGGCGTGGTCTCGGCACGGCTCTCCCTCCGGTGACGGCCCGCGGCTGGTCACGCTAGGACGCGGCCCCGCGCCGCACGGGAGCTGACGGCGCGACACACCCGATACCCGCCGACCGGCCTAGCGGTGGACACCACGGCCCGGGCGGCGCGGGACGCTCCTCGGACGGCTCTGGCGGGCAGGACCGCGGAGCCGCTACGGTCTGGACCAGTCACCCGTCCGGCCGATCGGCCGTCGTCCCTGTCCTGGCCCTTTCCGGGAGTCGTCATCAACACCCGATCCACCGTCAGTGCTCCGCTCACGCTGCCCGATCTGCTGGACGACCGGGCGGCCCGGCACCCCGAGCGGACGGCCCTGCTCGTCCCCGGCGGCGCCCCCCTCGACTACCGCCGGTGGCGCGAGCGCGCCGTCCGCGCCGCGCACGGACTCACCCGCGCCGGGGTCCGCCCCGGGGACCGGGTCCTGCTGCTGTTCCCCAACCGCGCGTGGGACGAGTACGCGGTGGCCTTCCTCGCCGTGCACTACGCGGGCGCGGCCGGGGTGGTGGTCCGCGAGGACCTCGGCCGGGAGGACACCACCCGGCTCGCCTCGGCGAGCGCCGTCCGGCTGGCCGTGGCCGGTACGGCGGACGACTCCCGGGCGGCCGGAGCCGGCCTGTCCTGCCTGCGGCTCGCCGCACTGGAGGCGGCGGCCGACACCCCTGACGAGCCCCCGCACCGCCCCCGCCCCGAGGACCTGGCCCAGGTGATCGGGACCTCCGGCACCACCGGGGCGCCCAAGGGCGTCCAGGCCGCGCACGCCAGCCTCACCGCGGGCCAGCGGCTCGACCCGAGGCCGCGGCCGTACGCCCACTCGGCACACGCCGTGCACGCCTTCCCGATCGGCACCAACGCGGCCCAGGTCGTCCTGGTCAACGCGCTGGTCGCCGCGCCCGCGACGATCTGCCTGCCGCGCTTCGACGCCGAGGAGTTCGGCCGGACCGTCGAGGAACACCGGGTCGGCACCGTCTTCCTGGTGCCGTCGATGGCCGTGGAACTGCTGAACTCGGGCGTGGCCCGCCGCCGGGACCTCGGCAGCGTGCTGCTGGTCAGCTCCTCGGCCGCCGCGCTTCCAGCCCCGGTCGCGACGGCGCTCACCGCCGCGCTCCCCACCGCGACCGTGGTCAACACCTACACCTCCGCCGAGTCCTCGCCGGCCCAGATATCGGCGGTGGTGGACGCCCGCCGCCCGGGCTCGGTCGGCCGCCCCACCAACCCGGCCGACCTGCGGCTGCTCGGCGCCGACGGGCAGCCGGTGGAGCCCGGGGCCGTCGGCGAGGTCTGGCTGCGCCAACCCGGCCCGCCGCGCGGCTACGTGGCCGGGCCCACCGAGTCGGCCGCGGTGTTCCGCGACGGCTGGGTACGGATGGGCGACCTCGGCCGGCTCGACGCCGAGGGCTACCTGTACCTGGTGGACCGGGAGAGCGACCTCATCAAGTCCGGTGCGCTGAAGGTCTCCACCCTCCGGATCGAGGACGTCCTGCACGCCCACCCGCGGGTCGCGGACGCGGCGGCGCTGGGCGTCCCGCACCCCGTGATGGGCGCGGTGCCGGTCGCCGCCGTGGTGCCCGCCGCCGACGGCCTGGACCTCGACGAGCTGCGGCTCTTCCTGAGCGGCCGGCTCGGGCGCGGCGAACTGCCGGTCCGGATCCTGGTCACCGACCGGCTGCCGCGCAACCCCAGCGGAAAGGTCCTCAAGCACGAACTGCGGGCCCGGTTCGCCGAAGCGGCCGACCGCCCGGCCGGCCCCGGCACCCCGCCGGCCACCGACCGCGAGGTCGCGCTGGCCGCCCTGTGGCGCCGCGTCCTGGGCCGCCCGGTGCACGCCGTGGAGGACGAGTTCTTCGCCCTCGGCGGGGACTCCTTCCGCGCCGTCCAGCTGGCCGCCGCGATCTCCGCCGAGTTCGGCGTCGCGGCCGGCACCGCCCTGGTCTTCGAACGGCCCTCGCTGCGCGCCCAGGCCGCCTGGCTCAAGGAGGCGCCGCCGGCCGAACCGGCGGCCGGCCCGGCCGCCGAGGAGGAGGTCTCGGACTACCTGCGCGAGCTGCGCGCCCAGCCGCACGACGTCCCGCTCACCTCCCAGCAGGAGAACTTCCTGCGCTGGACGGCCGAGGCCGAGGGGCGCAACGTCGGCTCGGTGGCGGTGATGTTCCGGGTCACCGAGGCGCTGCGCACCGACCTGCTGGCCGAGGCCCTGCACGAGGTGGTCCGCCGCCACCCGGCGCTGCGGACCCGGTTCGTCCCGGTGCCGGACGCCGGACAGCCGGGGGTGCGGCGGGCGGTGGTCGACGAGGAGCCGTACACGGAGGTCGTGCTCGCCGAGGCGCTGGGCGAGAGCGACGACGAGGTGTCCGACCGTCTGGTCGGCGTCCGGGACCGGCTGACCGATGTGGCCGAGGGGCCGATGACCCGGCTGGCCGTGGTCACCCGGGGGCCGGAGGACCACGCCGTGCTGCTCGCGGTGCACCACATGGTCGCCGACGGCTGGTCGGTCGGGGTGCTGCTGCGCGAACTGGGCGTGCTCTACTCGGCGCTGCGCCGCGGCCGGTCGGCGCCCGCGCCCCGGCCCGGGCGCGAGTACCGGGAGCTCATCGCCTGGTCGAACGCCCACTGGCCGAAGTCCCGGGCCCACTTCGCCCGCACCCTGGCGGGCGCGCCGCAGGCGGTGGAGCCCTTCCCGGGGCGGCGGGACACCGAGGTCGTGCTGAGCGCGGCCCACCGGCTGGCCGTGGCGCCGGAGCGGGCCGAGGCCCTGCGGGCGCGGGCGGCCGAGGCGGGCGCGACGCCGTTCCAGGCGCTCGCGGCGCTCTGGCTGGGTCTGTTGGCGGACCGCAGCGGGCAGACCGACCTGGTGCTGATGACCCCGGTGCCGGGCCGGACCGAGCCGGAGGCGGAGCGGGCCGTCGGCTGCCTCGTCCAGTCGCTGCTGCTGCGGATCGACGCCTCGGGCGCGCCCGGCTTCGCCGAACTGCTCGCCCGGATCCGGGTGGCCTCGACCGCGGCGCTGGACCACCAGCTCTACCCCTTCGCCGAGTTCAGCCCCCGGGCGCCGTTCGCCGCCTGGCTCCGCTACGAGGCGTGGAGCGCCCCGGCCCAGCTGCCGGGGCTGGCCTGCACCGCCTGGGAGCTCCCGCGCAGCGCCACCGTGCCCTACCCGATGCCGGGCGGGGACCGGCACGTACCGGAGCTGGCGGCGGTCGAACAGCCGGACGGCGCGCTGGTCTGCTGGCTGCGCTACAACGAGCACGCCTTCGACCCGGAGACGGTGGAGGCCCTGGCCGCCGAGCTGGAGCGCCGCCTCGCGGAGGCCGCCGGAGGCTGAGCCGGTGCCCGGGAGGCCCGGGGCGCGCTGCCCGAAAGGGCACGGGTGCGGGGTCCGGAGGGTCGGGCGGGGGCCCGCCGGAGTGCGCCGCCCGCCGGCCGCCCGGGCCCGGACCCCGGTGTTCGCCCCGGCCGGTGACGGATCGTGGGGTCGGTTCCGGCCGCGGCCGCCCGGTCCGCCGGGGTCCGCGCCCGGCGGACCGTCCGGACGGAGTGGTGGCGGCGGCCGGTTAGCCTCTACGTGACCGCACAACCGTGCGATTCACGGACAGGAGCCCCGCGTCACCATGCTTTCCCAGCCCCCGGCCCGCACCCGATCGGTCGGCAGCGTCCGCCCCAGGACCTCGGAACCGTGGACCGGCGGGCCGGCCCACCTGGCGCCGAGCCGCCTGCCGCGCCGTCACCGCACCCCCGGAGGCGGCCGATGAGCGGCCTCGCCGGGCTCCGGCGGTCCCGGACCGGCGTGGTCGCGGTGGCGGTGGTCGCCGCGCTGGCCGCCGGACTGCTCTGGTGGCGCCCGTGGGCTCCGGCCACCACCGTCCGCCCGAAGCCGCTCGCGGAGGCGTTCACCACCGCCGCCGGCGGCTCCGCCCGCCTCGGCACCGGCGAGCAGCTGCTCCGCTACAAGGTGCGTGCCGAGAAGGGGCTCAAGGAGAGCCCCGAGCAGTTCGCCGCCGAGGTCGACGCCGTCCTCGGCGACGTCCGGCGCGGCTGGGCCGCCGACGGCACGCGGTCCTTCCAGCGGATGCCCGCCGACCCGGTGGACTTCACCGTCTACCTGGCGACCCCGGAGACCACCGACCGGATCTGCGGCCAGTACGGCCTGGACACCGGTGGCTCGGTGAACTGCGGGGTGGGGCACCAGGTGGTCATCAACGCCAAGCGCTGGAACGAGCTGACGGAGTTCTACACCGGCCGGCCCCAGGAGTACCACGCGCTCGCCGTCAACCACGAGGTCGGCCACGTCCTCGGCCTCGGCCACGTCGACTGCCCCGGCCCGGGCGAGCCGGCGCCGGTGATGATGCAGCAGATCAAGGGCCTGCACGGCTGCGTGCCCAACGGCTGGCCGTTCTCGGAGACCGGCACCCTGCTCACCGGCCCGCTCCTCCCGCCCGCCAGCCCGGCGCCGTAGCTCCCGGCCGGTCGGTCCCGCCGGGTGCGTGACGTCGGACAAGGCTTCGGCCCGGACCGCTCGGCGGTCCGGGCCGAAGCCTTCGCGGTGCCGGTCAGCCGGTCAGCCGGTCGGCGGCCTCGTCCTCGCTGAGGGCCTCGATCTCGGCGATCAGCAGCTCCTCGATGCGGGCGGCCAGCGCGGCCGCGGTGGAGAGTTCGAAGGCGTCCCGGATCGGCACCTCCAGGCCGACGCCGGCGCGGATCCGGGCGACGACGCGGGTCACCAGCAGGGAGTCCCCGCCGAGCGTGAAGAAGTCGTCGAGGACGCCGACCCGGGGCAGGCCCAGCACCTCCTGCCAGAGCTCGGTGACGAGCTGTTCGGCGTCGGTGCGCGGCGCCAGGTAGTCGGCCGCGGCCGTCGGGTCCGGGGCGGGCAGGGCGGCGGCGTCCAGCTTGCCGTTGAGGGTCAGCGGCAGCCGGTCGAGCAGCACCACGGTGTCCGGGACGAGGTAGGCGGGCAGCCGGCGGGCGAGGTGTTCGCGCAGTGCGACGGGCGAGGGCTCGGCGCCGGGGGCGGGCACGGCGTAGCCGATCAGCCGGCGGCCGGCGTGGACGACCGCCGCCGCCAGCGCCACCTCCGGATGCCCGGTCAGGGCGGCCTCGATCTCGGCCGGTTCGATCCGGTAGCCGCGCAGCTTGATCTGCTCGTCGGTGCGGCCCAGGTACTCCAGCTGCCCGTCGGTGCGCCAGCGGGCCCGGTCACCGGTGCGGTAGAGCCGGTCGCCCGGGCCGGCGAACGGGTCGGCGAACGGGTCGGGCCGGAAGGCCGCTTCCGTGAGGTCGGGGCGGCCCAGGTAGCCGCGGGCCAGTCCCGCGCCGCCGATGTGCAGTTCGCCCTCGGAGCCGCGGGGGAGCAGGGCGCCGCGCTCGTCGAGCACGTACAGCCGCACCCCGGGCAACGGCCGGCCGAGCGGCGGGGGCCGGACGGCGTCGGGGGCGTCCAGGTCGGCGGCGGTGACGATCACGGTGGCCTCGGTCGGGCCGTAGGTGTTGACCAGCCGGACGGTGTCACCGTGCCGCTCCCGCCAGCGGGCGACGGCGTCGGCCCGGGCCTCCGAGCCGCCGAGCACCACCAGCCGCAGGGCGGCGGGCCAGGGCGTCTGCGCGCCCAGCGAGACCAGCTCCTCCCAGTACGCGGTCGGGAGGTCGAGGACGGTCACGGCCGGCCCGTGCGGGCCGCGCAGCAGCTCGGGCAGGGTGCGGCCGCCGTCGGGGAGCAGGACCACGCAGGCACCGACGGCGAGCGCCGGCCAGAGCTCCTCGGCGTGGGTGTCGAAGCCGATCGAGGCGAACTGGACGATCCGGTCGCCGGGGGCGAGCCGGTAGCCGTCCGGGCCCGTCATCCAGTCGACCCGGGCGGCGAGGGCCGTGTGCTCGACGGCGACCGCCTTGGGGGCGCCGGTGGATCCGGAGGTGTAGAGGACGTAGGCGAGACCCGCGCGGTCGTCGCCGGTCGCCGGGGCGGCCCCCGGCAGGATCCGCGGGCCGTCGCCGCCCTCGTCGGTCAGCAGCAGGACGGCGCCGGACTCGCGGAGCATCAGCTGCCGCCGCTCCTCGGGGTGGGCCGGATCGAGCGGCAGATAGCCCGCCCCGGCCTTCCAGACCGCCAGCAGCGCGACCACCAGGTCGACCGAGGGCGCGATCCGCACCGCGACCAGCTGCCCGCCGACCGGGCCCAGCCGGTCGGCCAACTCATCCGCCAGCCGGTCCAGTTCGGCGTAGGAGACGGTGCGGCCGGCACATTCCAGGGCCGGTGCCCCGGGAGCGGCGGCGACCCGCTCCGCGAAGCGTCGCAGCACCGGGTGCGCCGGGCCGGGCACCGGTCCGGCGCCGAGCGCGAGCAGCTCGGCCCGCTCCAGCGGCCCGAGCAGCCAGTCCCCGTGCAACGGCAGCGCGGCATCCTCGACCACGGTGGCCAGCAGGGTCCGGCACCGCTCGCCGAGCGCCGTCACGGTGGTCTGGTCGAACACCTCCCGGTCGAAGGTGAAGGACAGCGTCAGCCCGCCGTCGGCGGTCCGCCAACTGTCCAGCAGCAGATCGGTCTTGGCCCGTTCGAAGCCGGAGTCCATCGAGGCGGTGCGGACCCCGGCCGGCAGCTCGGCGCCGCCGTCGCCGCCGGCCAGGTCGTACTGGCTCTGGTGGACGAACACCGCCTGGTAGAGCGGCGCCGCGCCGGCCTCGGCGGGCAGGCCGAGATGGGCGGCCAGCCGCTCCAGCGGCACGTCCTGATGGCTCAGCGCCCCCAGGGTGGCGGTCCGGACCCGGTGCAGGACGGTCCGGAAGTCCGGCTCCCCGGTGAGGTCGGCGCGGATCACCCCGGTGCGGGCGAAGTAGCCGACCAGCGCCTCCTGGGCGGCCACCGTCCGGCCCGCCAGCGGGGTGCCCACCAGGAAGTCGCGGGTGCCGGTCCAGCGGGCCAGCACGCACTGGTAGGCGGCCAGCAGCACCATGTACGGGGTGCAGCGCTCCCGCCGGGCCAGCGCGTCCAGCTCCGCGGTGAGCACGGGGCCGAGGTCGACCGAGGCGAACCCGGCGGGGTGCAGCGGATCGGCCGGCCGGGGGTGGTCCAGCGGCAGCCGCAGCCGGCCGGTGCCGGCCAGCTTCTCGGCCCAGTAGCGGAACGCCTCCTCGGCGCCGCCGGCCGCCGCGCGATCCTGCTCGGCCCGGGCGACGTCCCCGTACCGCAGGGCGAGCGGAGCCAGATCGGCCGGGGCCTCGCCGGTCTCCTCCCGGTACAGGGCGAGCAGCTCGCGCCAGAGGATCCGGAACGACCAGCCGTCCGAGACGATGTGGTGCACCACCACGGCCAGCGCGTGCTCGTCCGGCCCGGAGGAGATCAGGACGGCACGCAGCGGCGGGCGCGCGGCCAGGTCGAACGGCGCGTTGACCGCCGGGCGGCAGGCCTCGGTGAACGCGCGCTCGCTCGCGCCCGGCGCCAGCTCGACCAGGTCGAGCGGGACCGGCGCGGGCGGCTCGACCAGCTGGACGGGTGCCTCACCGGCCAGGGCGAAGCGGGTCCGCAGGGTCTCGTGGCGGGCCGTCAGCCGGTCGAGCGCCCTGCGCAGCGCGGCCCGGTCGAGCGGTCCGCTCCAGCGACGGCAGAGGTACATGGTGAAGCCGGCGTCGGCGGGGTTCAGCTGCTGGAGGAACCAGAGGCGCCGCTGCTCCTCGGTGAGCGGGTGGGTGGCCTCGGCGGGCCCGGCGGATCCGGTGGGCGGAGTGGTGGTCATCGGACGGCGGCCTCGGTTCCGGTACGGCGCGTGGGCGGGGTGGCGGCGGGTGCGGCGGTGGCCGGCGCGGTGGTGATGGGTGCGGTGGTGATGGGTGCGGTGGTGGCCGGCGCGGGCGGGGCGGTCGTCGGTGCGGCGGGGACGGCGGGGACGGCGGTGGTGGCGGTGGTGGAGGCGCGGTCGGTCAGGGCGGCGAGGCCGACCAGGTCGTCGGGTTCGGCGTCGGGGACGTCGCGGTCGAAGTGGCGCAGGGCGGGGACGGCCAGGCAGATCACCACGAGCAGGGCCATGGCCAGGCCGAACAGCAGGTAGAGCAGGCCGATGCCGCGCCCCTCGCCGGTCCCGATCAGCTGCCCGACGGTGCCGGCGAGCGGGCCGCCCTCGTCGACCAGCGGCTGGACCAGACGCGGGCCGAGTGGCGCCACCACGGCGAAGCCGACCGGCAGGGTGGACCAGGCGACCATGGTGTTCACCGCGATCACCCGGCCGTGGAAGCGCAGCGGGACCTTGGTCTGCACGATCGTCGCGTAGACACCGTTGACCAGGGCCAGTGCGTAGGCCATCCCGAAGGCGCCGAGCGCGACCGGGAGCACCGAGGGGCGCAGACCGGTCACCAGGCAGGCGGCGGCCAGTCCGAGGGTGGCGAACAGGACACCGCGCAGCCGCAGCCGCCGGGGCCCGCCCCAGACGAGCAGCGTCAGGCCGCCCAGGACGGCGCCCAGACCGGCCGCGACGGCGACCCATCCGGCGGCCGCGAGCGGGGCGAAGGAGAGCACCAGCGGGGTGGTGAGCAGGAACAGCGGCGAGAGGAAGATGTTGAGGACGGCGAAGAACAGCAGCATCGCGCGGAAGTGCCGGCTGCCGAGCGCGCGCCGGAACCCGGCCCGGATCTCGGCGGCGACGCTCTCCCGCCGCTGGCCGGCCATCACGTCCGGGAAGCGCACGGCCAGCGTCACCCCGGTGGCCACCACGTAGCTGGCCACGTCGAGGGCGAGGATGCCGCCGAGGCCGAGCGCGGAGAGCAGACCGACCGCGAAGAGCGGCACCAGGAACTGGGCCAGCCCGAAGGCCATCTGGACCACGCCGTTGGCGCGTCCGAGGAAACGCTTCGGTACCAGCTGCGGGACGGCCGAGTTCCAGGCCAGCCGCTGGAAGGTGAGCGCTGTCGAGAGCACCGCGATCAGCACGTACGCGTGCCAGACCTCCAGGCCGCTGGTCAGGTACAGCAGCAGCATCACCGCCTGGGTCAGACCGGCCGCGACATCGCCGTACAGCATGATCCGGCGTCGGTCGCCGCGGTCCACGACGGCGCCGGCGATCGGGGCGGCCAGGATGCCGGGCACCAGACCGCAGGCGGCCAGCAGGCCGAACTGGGCGAGCGATCCGGTGGTCAGGTAGATCCAGACCGGCAGGGCGAACTCGGTGAGCGCCGAGCCGATCATGGAGATCTGCTGACCGGCGGCGACCCCGAGGAAACGCCGCATGGTCGGCCGGGCCGTCGCCCGGGCAGCCGCCGCCGGGGTGTCGGCGGGCTGCTCCGCGCCGTCCCGGGAGAGGCCCGCGAGCCACCAGGTGGCGCCCTCGGCGGGCCGGTGGCGCTCCTCCTGTCCGGCCGCCACCGAGCGGTGCACGGTGGTCAGGATGTCGGCGAGTTCGGCGGCCCGGTACTTGAGGTAGAAGTGGCCGGCCTCGTCGAGTACCACCACGCCGGTGGTGTCGCTGAGCCGGTGCCACTCGCGATACCGCTCCTGGTAGAACTCGGTCGCCGGGTCCCGGTCGCCGCAGACCGCGATCACCGGTGCCTGGATCCGGCCGTCCGTGCTCTCGAAGAGCCGGGTGAAGTACTGCTCGGCCTCCTTGGTACCGGTGCGGCGGTTCTTGACCATCAGGCGCAACTGCTCGGCGCCCACCTCGTCGGTGTCCAGACCGGCCGCCGCCAGCGCGTTGACCATGCCCTGGTCGCTGCGCAGACGGTCGGCGATCCGCGCCCAACGCTCGCCGACGGCGGCGCCGCGCCCGCGCGGCCGGGCGAACGGGAAGATGCCGCCGAGGTGGACGGCCTCGATCTCCCGCCCGGCCGCCTCGACCCGGCGGGCGATCTCCACGGCCAGCCGGACCCCGACGCCGCAGTGCCCGTACAGGACGATCCGCCCCTCGACGGTGTCCACGATCTCCTGCGCGCAGAGGGCGGCCACCTCGTCGAGGTCCATCGCCTCCTCGCCCAGCTCGTGGCCGGGGACGGCGAGCGAGTGCAGGGCCCAGTCGGTGGGCAGCGCGTCGGCGAGCGGCTTGTAGATCAGCGCGCTGCCGCCGCCGTAGGGGGTGCAGACGATGCTGGCGGTGGTTCGCCGGCCGGCCGGGGTGAGCCGGTGGAGCAGCCGGCGGGGGCCCCGGTCGGCGTCCGGGTCGCTGAGCAGGGCGGCCAGCCGCCGGACGGTGGGGTACTTGAAGAGGTCCATCACCCCGACGGGCGTGGGGAGTTCGGGGAAGGCGCGGCGCAGCCGGGCGACCACCTGGGTGGCGAGCAGGGAGTGTCCGCCGAGTTCGAAGAAGTCGTCCAGGGCGCCGACCCGGGGGACGGCGAGCAGTTCGGTCCAGAGCTCGGCGAGGAACCGCTCGGCGTCGCCCTGCGGTTCGACGTACTCGCCGGTCGCGGCGGGTTCCTCGGGCTCGGGCAGCGACCGGCGGTCGACCTTGCCGTGGGCCAGCAGGGGCAGCCGGTCGAGCACGACGAAGCGGGACGGCACCATGTAGTCGGGCAGCGACTCGGCGAGGGTGTCGCGCAGCTCGGCGGGCGCCGGCGCGGGGCCGCCGCCCGGGTGTTCGAGGTAACCGACCAGGGCCTGCCGCAGCCCCTCGCCGCGGGCCAGGACGACGGCCTGGGTGATCCCGGGCAGGGCGGTGAGGGCGGCCTCGATCTCGCCGGGCTCCACCCGGTAGCCGCGCACCTTGATCTGGTCGTCGCCGCGCCCCAGGTAGTCGAGCGTGCCGTCGGGCCGCCAGCGGGCGAGGTCGCCGGTGCGGTAGAGCCGGTCGCCGGGTGCGCCGAAGGGGTCGTCGACGAAGCGCTCGGCCGTCAGGTCCGGGCGCCCCAGGTAGCCGCGGGCGAGCCGGTCGCCGCCCAGGTAGAGCTCACCGGTGACGCCCGGCGGCACCGGCTGCAGCGCCTCGTCGAGGACGTGGCAGCGGGCGCCGGCGAGCGGGGTGCCGATGGGGGTGCTTCCCGGGCCTGCGGCGTCGGCGGTGACCTCGTGGACGGTGACGCCCACGGTCGCCTCGGTCGGGCCGTAGTGGTTGAACACGGCGCAGCGGCCCAGGGCGGCCAGCTCGGCGGCCCACGGCCAGGCCGAGGCCTCACCGCCGAGGACCAGCGCCCGGCGCGGCAGCAGCCGCTCCAGGGGCGCGTCGGCGCTCAGGGCGGCCAGGTGGGAGGGGGTCATCTTGAGGTAGTCGAGCTCCAGCGCCTCGACCCGCTCGGCGAGTTCGGCGCCGGCGATCCGGCGCGGCAGGAGGTGGACCCGGCCGCCGGTGCTCAGCGCGAGGTAGAGCATCGTGATGCTGAAGTCGAAGGACAACGACTGCAGCAGGCCGTAGCCGGCGCCCGGTTCGATCCGCAGGCGTTCCCGCACCCCGGCCAGGTAGTTGAGGACCTGCCGGTGCTGGACGGCGACGCCCTTCGGTGCGCCGGTGGAGCCCGAGGTGTAGATCACGTACGCCAGGTGGTCCGGGCCGGAGACCTCGTCCAACGGCTCGGCGTCGGCGTCGAGCGGGTCGGCGTCGAGCGGGTCGGCCGCGAGTGGGCCGGCCGCGAGCGGGTCGGTGTCGCCGTCGGTGAGCAGCTCGGTGCCGGCGTAGCCGGGGAACCGCTCCCGCAGGACCGTGTCGGTGATCAGCACCCGGACCTCGGCGTCGGCCACCAGCCGGGCGAGCCGGGCGGGCGGCTGTTCCGGGTCCAGCGGCAGGTAGGCGCCGCCCGACTTCAGCACGCCGACCAGGGCCACCGCCAGCTCGGGGGACTGCTCCAGGCAGACCGCGACCCGGTCGTCGGGCCGCACGCCGAGCGCGCGCAACCGGCGGGCCAGGCCGGTGGCCCGCCGCTCCAGCTCGCGGTACTCGACCGTGCGGTCCTCGAAGACCACGGCCGGACGCTCCGGGTGGGCCCGCGCGGTGGCGGCGAGCAGCGCCGTCAGGGTGCCCGGCCCGGCCGCCTCGTCGGGCAGCGGCGGTCCGGCGGCCCAGGTCTCCAGGACGTCCCGCCGTTCGCCGGGGGTGAGCAGCGGCAGCCGGGAGACGGGGCGCGCCGGGTCGGCCACGGCCGCGGTCACCAGCAGCTCGAAGCGCTCGACCAGCCGCCGGACGGTCGCGGCGTCGAAGAGGTCGGTGCGGTAGGTGAGCAGCCCGTACAGGCCGCCGTCGGACTTCTCCCGCAGGTAGAGCGCGAGGTCGGTCCGGGTGGTGGCGGCCTCGTGGCCGAAGCTCTCGCCGCCGAGCCCGCCGCCGGTGCCGCTCCCGGCGGTGCGGTCGCCGTAGTTCTGGAAGGCGAAGCTGACCTGGAAGACGGCCGACCGGCTGACGTCGCGCTCGATCTCCAGGTCGGCCACCATCTGCTCGAAGGGCACCTCCTGGTGGGTGTACGCGTCGAGGGTGGTCTCGCGGACCCGGCCGAGCAGCTCGGTGAAGGTCGGATCGCCCTCCAGTCGGGCCCGGATCGGCAGCATGTTGACGAACAGGCCGACGACGTCCTCCAGTTCGCGGTGGAGCCGGCCGGCGACGGCCGAGCCCACCACGAAGTCCCGCGCGCCGGCGTGCCGGCCGAGCAGCGTCTGCAGCGCGGCCATCAGCACCATGTACGCGGAGGCGTTGGCGGAGCGCGCCAACGCGTTGACGCCGCTGCCGAGTTCCGCGCCCCAGTGGAACTCCAGCGCGGCGCCGTCGAAGGTCAGCACCGGTGGCCGAGGTCGGTCGGTGGGCAGTTCGAGGGCGGGGACGCCCTGCAGTTCGGTCCGCCAGTACGCGCGGGAGGCTGCCAGCGCGCCGCCGGTCAGCCGCTCGCGCTGCCAGTGCGCGTAGTCCCCGAACCGGACGGCGGGGGCGGTCAGGCCGTCCGGGGTGCCGTCGGCGTGCCGGGCGTAGAGCGCGTCCAGCTCGCGGTTGAGGATGTCCAGGGACCAGCCGTCGCTGACGATGTGGTGCATCACCAGCGCCAGCACGTGCTCGTCGGGTGCGGTGCGGACCAGCAGGGCGCGCAGCAGCGGTCCGGCGGTCAGGTCGAACGGCTCGGCCACCAGGGCGCCGAGCTCGGCCGCGGCCCGCCCGGCGGGGTCGGGGTCGGCGACGGCGTCGACGAACCGGGCGGTGCACGGGGCGGCCTCGGCGACCCGGACCTCCGCGGTGCCCTCGGGAGTGCTCGGGAAGGTCATCCGCAGCGCCTCGTGCCGCGCGACCAGGTCGGTCAGCGCGGCGTCCAGCGCCGCGCGGTCCAGCGGCCCGCGCAACCGGCGGGCGGGGGCGAGGGTGAAGGCGGTCGAGCCGGGGGCGAACTGGTCCATGAACCAGAGCCGTTCCTGGCCGCTGGAGAGCGGCGGGACGGCCCCGGGGGGCCGGGCGGGCACGGTTCTGGCGGGGGCGGAGGCCGTGCGCAGCCGCTGGGCGAGCAGGGCGCGCTTGGTCGCGGACAGCCCGGCCGTGGGGTCCTGGATGTCGGTCATTGGTGGTCCATTTCGGCGCACGTCGGAGGTGGCGGTGCCCTCGGGGCGGATCCGCCGCGGGGCGGGCGGGCGGCGCGGTGCAGCGCGCCGCCCGGGAGGTCAGCGCAGGTCGCGGACGGCCGCGGCGATGCCGAGCGGGGTCGGGGTCGCGAAGAAGACGTCGAAGTCGAGCTCGACGCCGAGCAGGTCGCGGATCCGGGCCGTGATCTGGATGATCGTCAGGGAGTGTCCGCCGAGTTCGAAGAGATCGTCCTCGGGGCCGAGGGCGGGCAGCCCGAGCACCTCGGCCCAGACCCCGAGCACGGCGGTGAGCACCTCGTCGTGCTCCGGCGCCGGCTGCCCGGTCGCGGTGGCGGCCTCGACCGGTCGCGGCGGGAGGGGCAGCGCCCGGCGGTCCAGCTTGCCGTTGGGCGTCAGGGGCAGTCGGTCGAGCACCGCGTAGCGCTGCGGCAGTGCGGCGGCGGGCAGCACGCGCTGGAGGAAGGCGCGCAGCTCGGCGGCGTCCGGCGCGGCGGCCCCGGGCGGGGGGACGAGGTAACCGGCCACGAACGGCTCGGCCTCGTCCTCCCGGTGGACGGCGGCGGCCGCCTCGGCGACCGCCGGGTGGGCCAGCAGCGCCGACTCGATCTCGCCGAGTTCGATCCGGTGGCCGCGGATCTTGACCTGGTCGTCGAGCCGGCCGAGGAACTCCAGTTCGCCGTCGGCGCTCCAGGCCACGAGGTCGCCGGTGCGGTACAGCCGCTCACCGGGTGCGCCGAAGGGGTCCTCGACGAAGCGTTCGGCGGTCAGCCCGGGGCGGTCCAGGTAGCCCTCGGCCACCCCGTCGCCGCCGAGGTACAGCTCGCCGGGAACGCCGACCGGGAGCGGCCGGCGCCGCCGGTCCAGCACGTAGGCACGGGTGTTGGCGATCGGCCGGCCGATCCGGACGGCCTCCGGCGCGGCCGGGATCTCGGAGCAGGTGGACCAGATGGTGGTCTCGGTCGGCCCGTAGACGTTGAACAGGCGGTCGGTGCCGGTCCGCAGCTCCCGGGCCAGCGGCAGCGGCAGGGCCTCCCCGCCGACCAGGGCGGTCAGGCCGGACGGCAGCGGCCCGGCGCCCAGCAGGACCCGCCAGCCCGAGGGGGTGGCCTGGACGTGGGTGACGCCCTCGCGTTCGACCAGGGCCCGCAGGCCCGGGCCGTCCACGGCGAGGCCGTCGGGGGCCAGGACCAGCCGCCCGCCGGTGACCAGGGGGAGCAGCAGTTCGAGCGCGGAGATGTCGAACGAGAGCGAGGTGAGGCCGAGCCAGACGTCCCGGTGGCCGGAGCCGAGCCGGTCGGCGAAACCCGAGAGCAGGTTGACCAGGGCGCGGTGGCCGATCTCGACGCCCTTGGGGCGGCCGGTGGAGCCGGAGGTGTAGAGCACGTAGGCGAGCCGGCCGGGGGCGGCGGGGCGGTCCGTCGCCGGGCCGGTCGTGGTCGGGCCGGTCGTCGCCGTGGCGGGCGTGGTCGGGCCGGTCTGGGGTGCGGTGACCGCGGTCGTCGGCGTGGTGCCCAGTGCCTCGGCGAGCCGGAGCAGCGTCGGGGCCGCGGCGGCCACCTCGGGCGCCGGTTCGCGGTCGGCCAGCAGCAGGGCGGCGCCGGAGTCCGCGAGGACGAGGGCGAGCCGCTCGGCCGGGTAGCCGGGGTCGAGCGGCAGGTAGCCCGCGCCCAGGGCGTGCACGGCGAGCAGGGCGGCCGGCAGGTCGGCGGTGCGGCTCAGGTGCAGGCCGACCAGGTCGTCCCGGCCGACCCCGGCCGCCGCGAGCGCCTCGGCCAGCCGGTCGGCGCGCCGCAGCAGGTCGCGGTACGTCAGGCGCTCCTGGCCGGCCACCACGGCGAGCGCCTCCGGCGTGGCGTCGGCACGCTCGCGGACCAGGTCGAGCACGGTCCGGTCGGCGGGGTAGCCGTGGGCGGTGGCGTTCCAGGTGGTCGTGAGCAGACGCGACTCGGCCTCGTCGAGCAGCGGCAGGTCGGCCAGGGCCGTACCGGGGTCGGCCGTCGCGGCGGCGAGCAGAGCGGTGAGGTGTCCGGCGATCCGGTGCGCGGTGGACGGCGCGAGGACGGCCGGGTCGTACTGGAGGGAGAAGCCGACGGCCCCGGCGTCCTCGACCGCCTGGAGGTGCAGCGTGTTGCGGGAGGTGTGCTGGGAGACCGTCCAGTCGACCCGGGCGCCGGTGCCCGGGAAGACCGGGTCGGCGGTGGTGCGGCGGCGGTAGCCGAAGGAGACCGGGGCCAGACCGGCCCGGGGAGTGAGCCCGGGTACGGCCGCGCCGAACGGGACGGCGCGGTGGGCCGAGGCCGACCGGGCCTCGGCCCGGACGGCCCGCGCGTACTCGGCGAAGGAGCTCTCCTCGTCGGCGCCGGCCGGGGCGTGCACCGGCGACTCGTTGACGAAGAGGCCGATCTCGTGGCGCTGCTCCGGGCGGCGGGTGGAGAAGGGGACGGCGACCGGCACCGCTTCGCCGCCGTAGCGTCGCAACAGCCCGTGCAGGCCGGCGAGCAGGAACTCGAAGACGGTGACCCCGCAGTCGCGCGCGGCGTCCGTCAGGGCGGCGTGTCCGGGGCCGTCGAGCCGCCAGCCGACGGCCTCGCCCCGGCCTGCGTCGGTGGTGGCCCGGGGGCCGTGCGGCAGGACCGGGTCGGTGGCCGCGGCCCAGCGGGGGCCGTGGAACGCGGCCGCCCGGCGGACGGCCTCGGGGTCGGGGGCGGCGTCGGAGCCGGGGACGGCTTCGGCTCCGGGGTGGGCCGGCCGGGCGTCCTGGGCCGTGGCGGAGTCGGGGCGTTCGCCCGCGAGCGCGGCAGTGTAGGCGGCGGCGAGGTCGGCGGCCAGCACGTCCTTGGACTGGCCGTCGAAGACGGCGTGGTGGGCGACCACCAGCAGGTCGTCGGTCCCGTCGGGCCGCTGGTACAGGGTGAAGCGGGCGAGCGGTCCGGCCACGAGGTCGAAGGGGAGGGCGAGTTCCTCGGCCAGCCGCTTGGCCGAGGCCTCACCGGTGTCGGCCGTCGCGTCGACGACGGTCAGGGCGGGCGGCCGCCCGGCCGGGACCTGGCGGACGAGGCCGTCCCGTTCGACGAGGGCCGCCGCGAGCGCGGGGTGACGGATGACGGTGGCGTCGACGGCGCGGGCCAGGGCCTCGGTGTCGATCCGGTCGAAGGCGAACCGCAGGGCGAGGTGGAAGGCCTCGGGCACGGGGTTGCGCCGGGCGGTCAGCCAGATCCCGTGCTGGGCGGGGGAGGCGGGGCGCCCGGACGGGCCGGGGGCCTCGGGGTGCCCGGGCCGGTCGGGGGTGTGCGCCGCTCTCGCGGGCTCCTGCGGACCGGAGGACGGGCCGGACACGCCGGAGGACGGGCCGGAAACGGCGGGGGAGTGGGACATGGCGAGCTCGATTCGGGAGACGGAGGCGGGGCTGTGGGGCACCCGTCCGAGCGGTTCTGCCGCGACGTTGCGGCCCGGCGGACGGCGCGGCCGCCGTACAAGGCCCGGCCCGCCCCTCGGGCCGGTCGGCAGGCCGCTTGAGCAAGGCCGACCCGACTCCCAGGTTCCCCCCTGATACGTCGAGCGGTCCGATCTTCTCCCCCGCGGAAAGATCATTGGACTGGACCTGCCGAGAGATTTCCACAGACCACATGCCTCGTCAAGGGTTGTCCACGACCCGGTGCGGGCGGCCCGACGGTTCGTCAACTATCTTCTCCTTCCGGGCGGCTGGGCGGTGGGGGTGAATCGGCTCGGACGGGGCCGGGGCCGGCGGCGGTCGGCCGGCGGTACGGCGCGGGGGGCGGTGGCGGGACCGGCGACAGGTTGGCCCAAGTTGTCTGTACAGCTCGGAGTTCACTGGCTGTCATCGAAGCGCCATCGAACCGGCCCACTTCCGTCCATCTCGGGCGCTTACACATAACGGGTCTGGGCCGAACGGAAGCCCAGCACCCGTGATCAAGGAGCCGTCCCCCGATGATTCCGATGCCCGAACTGTCGCGCCGCACCCTGCTCGGTGGCGCGGCGGCGGCCGCCGTCCTGTCCGCCCTCCCGCTGAGCGTGCGCGAGGCGCTGGCCGCGCCGGCCCGCCCCGGCAAGCTGGCGGACATCCAGCACGTTGTGGTGTTCATGCAGGAGAACCGCGCGTTCGACCACTACTTCGGCACGCTGCCCGGCGTGCGCGGCTTCGGCGACCGGACGGCGGTGCGCGGGATCAACGGGCGCTCGGTGTTCCACCAGCCCGACCCGGGGCGCAAGGAGGGCCACCTGCTGCCGTTCCCGATGAACGCCGCGCACACCAACGCCTACCAGCAGGGCGCCCCGGCCTTCGGCTTCGTCGACTCGATGAACGCCTGGAACGACGGCCGCGCCGACGGTTCCGTCACCCGCCGCTCCGGCGGCTGGCTCGGCCAGGGCTACTACGAGCCCGCCGACATGCCCTTCTACAACGCGCTCGCCTCGGTCTTCACGGCCTGTGACGCCTACTACGCGTCGGTCCAGTGCAACACCAACACCAACCGCGAGCACCTGATGACCGGGACCAGCGGCGGCACGGTGCGGGACACCCCGGTGACCGACAACACCGAGATCCCCGGCGGCTACGAGTGGACCACCTACGCCGAGCGGCTGCAGAAGGCCGGGGTCAGCTGGAAGACCTACCAGGCGCTGGACAACTTCGACGACAACGCGCTCGCCTGGTTCACCCCCTTCGTCAAGGCCAAGCCGGGCGAACCGCTCTACGAGCGCGGCATGCGCGCGGTCGGCGACCCGGCGAAGAAGAACGACCCCTTCGCGATGGGTGACGCCCTGGTCGAGGCGTTCACCGCCGACATCCAGGCCGACCAGTTGCCGCAGGTCTCCTGGCTGATCGCCCCCGCCGCGCTCTCCGAGCACGCCAACTACGCGCCGCCGAACGGCGAGCACCTGACGGCCCGGCTGCTCGCCGCGCTGGCCGCCAAGCCGGAGGTGTGGGAGAAGACCGTCTTCATCCTCAACTACGACGAGCACGGCGGCTTCTTCGACCACCAGCTGCCGCCCGTCCCGCCGCTGGCCACCGGGCGCGGCAAGTCGACCGTCCCGGTCGACGGCGAGGTCGTGGTCCGGGTCTCCAAGGGCGGCTCGACCTACCACCGGGTGGTCAGCCAGGACGGCAAGTACCGGGTGAAGGCCGCCGACGGCTCGCTCACCTGGTCCGACACCCTGCCCGCGGGCGAGACCCTGGTCTCCGGCCCGTACCCGATGGGCCTGGGCGTGCGCGTCCCGATGATCGTGGTCTCGCCGTGGACCCGCGGCGGCGTGGTCGACTCCACGGTCTACGACCACACCTCGGTGCTGCGCCTGCTGGAGCAGCGCTTCGGCGTCGAGGAGCCCAACATCAGCCCGTGGCGGCGCGCCGTCACCGGTGACCTCACCAACGTCTTCGACTTCTCCGGCCGCAACCCGGTCTGGCCCCAGCTGCCCGACACCAGCGGCAACCGGCAGAAGGTCGTCGACACCGGCAAGCTGCCCGCGCCCACCGTGCCCAACCCGCAGGCGTTCCCGCAGCAGCAGCGTGGCACCCGCACCGCCCGGATCAGCCCGTACGACCTGCTGGTCAAGCCGAAGCTCAAGGGCGGCGAACTGACCGTCGACTTCATCAACAAGGGCCGCCAGGGCGCCGTCTTCGCCGTCTACCCGGCACCCGGCGCCGCGCCGCGCCACTACACCGTCGGCGCCAAGAGCCGGACCTCCGACGTCTGGACGGTCGGCCCCGAGGGCTACGACCTGCGGGTGCACGGCCCCAACGGCGCGCTCTGGCACCTGCGCGGGGACACCGCCTCGGTGTACGAGATCTCGCTCTCCGAGGAGCAGAACGGCAAGGTGCTGGAGGTGGACGTGATCAACCGCTCGCGCACCGCCCAGACCTTCCTGGTCGGCGACCTCGCCTACGGCGACGGGCTGCGTGAGGTGCGGGTCGCGGCCGGGGACGACAAGACCGTCAACGTCAAGGTCGGCCCGGAGGGCTGGTACGACGTCGCGGTGGGCGTCCGCGGGGAGCTCGGCTTCCGCCGCCGGATCGCCGGGCGCTTCCCCTGGGACGGCGACCACCTGGTGACCGACCCGGCGATGGGCCTCGCCGACCCGCTCGCCCTGGACGTCACGCTCAAGGCCGCGTCCACCACCATCGACGAGGCGATCCTGCTGCCCGGCCGCCCGTCCAGGGTCACCGCCCGGTTCACCTCGACCGCCGCGCTGACCGCGATCGAGGTTCAGCCGGTCGTGCCGGCCGGCTGGACGGTCGCCGCCGTGACCGCGCCGCCGGCCGCGCTCGCCGCCGGAGCCACCGCGACCGCCGAGTGGGACGTCACCCCGCCCGCCGTGCTGCCGGACGGTGCCACCCACCGGATCCTGGTCACCGCCCGGGCGCTGGCCGGCGACCGGTTCGCCCTCGCCGACGGCGAGATCGCGGCCCGCACCGCCCCGGTGATGGCCGGTCACCTGCTCGGCGAGGACTTCGAGTCGCTGGCCGGTGCGCTGCAGCCGCTCGGCGGCGTCCTCGGCTGGACGCCGCAGGCCCCGCAGGGCTGGTCGGTGGCCAACGCCCCCGGCATGCCGCAGGGAACCGTCCGCCTCCAGGGCTGGACCTTCCACACCAAGCGCGCCTGGTCCACCCCGGCCGGGCAGGACCGGGGGAACTTCAGCCGCGGCCTGGGCATCCTCGCCGTCGCCGACCCGGACGACTGGGACGACACCGGCGCGCCGTCGGGCAAGGGCAAGTTCGACTCGACCCTGGTCTCGCCCGCCGTCCAGCTCCCGGCCGGGGCGAGCACCCTGTACCTGGGCTTCGACTCGCACTACCGGCAGGAGGCGCCGCAGAAGGCCTCCGTCACCGCTGTCTTCGACAACGGGACCGAGACCCGGCTGCTCTCCTACAGCAGCGACGCGACCGGCAACGACAACGCCGGCAAGGACGTCCAGAACGCCTTCGTCACCAAGCAGTTCGCCGTTCCGGCGGGCGCCCGCGCGGTGACCCTGAAGTTCCGGATGTACGACGCCGGCAACAACTGGTTCTGGGCGGTAGACCACATCCGCCTCGACACCAAGCCGATCACCGGCTGAGCCCGGCAGGACCGTACCGGCGGCCCGCGCACCCCCTTCCCCGGGGCGCGCGGGCCGCGCCGTTCGGGCGGGGGCCTGTCGGGTGGGGGCCTGTCGGGCGGGGCCGGGGTGGGTGAGCGGGGGCTGTGCGGTGGGTGTGCGGGGGCTGTCGGGTGGGTGTGCGGAGCCTGCGGTGGTGGGTGCGACGGCGTCAGAAGGACATCAGACCGCCGCGATAGGAGATGGCTACGGCCTGGGCCCGGTCGCGCGCGTCGAGCTTGGCGAGGACGCGCTTCATATGGGTCTTCACGGTGGACTCCGCGAGGACGAGCAGGCCGGCGATCTCCGCGTTGGAGCGGCCCTCGGCGGCCAGCCGAAGGACCTGCCGCTCCCGGGCGGTCAGTTGGCCCAGCCGAGGGTCCTCGGGCTCGGCGGCCGAGCGGCCCGGGGCCCGGTCGACGACCCGGGCAACCAGGCCGCGGGTGACGGCCGGGTCGAGCAGCACCTCCCCGGCGGCGAGCGCCTGTACGGCGTCGATGAGGCGCTCGGGGGAGGTGCGCTTGAGCAGGAAGCCGTCGGCGCCGGCGCGGAGGGCGCCCCACACGTAGTCGTCGTGGTGGAAGACGGTGAGGACGAGGACCCGGGTGGGCAGGCCGGCCGCGACGATCCGGCGGGTCGCCTCGATCCCGTCGATCCCGGGCATCCGGACGTCCATCAGGACGACGTCGGGGGAGAGATCGCGGCAGCGGGCGACCGCCTGCAGACCGTCGGCGGCCTGGCCGACCACCTCGATGCCGTCGGCCGTGCTGAGCACCAGGGCCACCCCGGCGCGCAGCAGGGCGTCGTCGTCGGCGACCACGACCCGGACGACGGCGGGACCGGTGGAGCCGTGGGCGGGTGGTGCGGGGTCTTCGGATGGTGTGAGGCTGGGGTCGGCGGGGCTGGGGTCGGCAGGGTCGGCGGGGTTGGCGGAGTCGGCGGGGTTGGCGGGGCTGGGGTAGGCGGGGCTGGGGCTGGTGGGGCTGGGGCCCGGCGCGGTGGGCGCGCCCGTGCCGGTGGTCGCGGTCCGCCCGTTCGGCGGTGGGAGGCTCATGGGATCGGCAGCGCGGCGTGCAGCCGGAAGCCGCCCAGCGCGCCGCGCTCGTGCTCCACCCGGCCGCCGAGCATCGAGACCCGCTCGGTGATGCCGAGCAGCCCCCGCCCGGGAGAGTACCCGACGGCGGCGCCGCGTCCGTCGTCGCTGACCTCGATGTCGAGCACATCGCCGAGCCGGCGGACGGTGACGTCGGCGGATCGTGCCCGGGCGTGCTTCACCGTGTTGGTCAGTGCCTCCTGGACGATCCGGTAGGCCGAGACGTCGATGCTGCGCGGCAGCGCGCTCACACCCGGGTCGATGCTGACGCGCACCCGGATCCCCGCCTGGCCGATCCGGCCGGTCAGCCGGGGCAGGTCGGCCAGACCGGGCTGGAGGACGGGTTCGTCGGGCGGCAGGTCGGCCGGGTCCGGGGCGCGCCGCAGCAGGCCGAGCACCCGGTCCAACTCGTCGAGCGCCTCCCTGCCGGTGTGCTCCAGTTCCGTCAGGACCTCGCGGGTGCGCCGCGGGTCGCGGTCGAGCAGCCGCCGGGCCGCGCCGGCCTGGACCAGCATCACATTGACGGTGTGGCCGACCAGATCGTGCAGCTCGCGCGCCATCCGGGTGCGCTCCTGGGTGACGGCCTGCCGGCGCAGCAGCAACCGGGCGGTGTCCCGCTCCTCCAGCCGCCGCGCGGTGCCGTAGCCCAGCGCCCAGCCGAGCAGCCAGACGAACAGCACCCCGGCGGGTATCGCGGGGTAGGTGCCGCCGCCGCCCGGGCCGCTGAAGTAGGCGGCCATGGCGACCAGTGCCACGAACGGCCCGAGCCGCGCCCGGTCGCGCGACGCGTGGAGGCCGAGCGAGTAGAGGCCGATCAGATTGGCGTAGGGCGAGACGGCGCTGCCCAGGTCGAGCAGTGCCTCCGTCGCCAGCGCCGTCGACCCGGCCAGGTAGGAGGCCAGTGGTGCCGTTCGGCGGGTGGCGAGCGCGCCGGCGACGACGACGCTCAGGGCGACGGCCGGGCCCAGCCGCGCGCCGAGTTCCGCCGCCGCCCCGGCGCGCTCGACGAGCAGGGCGCACAAGCACGCCGAGGCGAGGGCGAGGTCGGTGACGCGGGGTAGAGCCGAGGCCGTTCGGTTCATCGCAGTCCTGGTGGGTTCGGTGGTCGGTGGTTCCGTACAGCGGTGCGGTGGGGTGTGGTGCGGTGGGGTGTGGTGGGTGCGGTGTGGTGCGGTGTGGTGCGTGCGGTGCGGTGTGGTGCGGAGGCAGGTCGCTTCGTCGGGAGGAACGCTAGCGATGTCGGCCGGTCGCTCGCATCGCCCTGCGGGGGTATGACGCGGTGCTCCCCCAGGAGTACGCGGAGCCCCGCGGCCGGCCCCGATCACCCCGGCCGAAGTACTCGCTTTCGCTCCGTCAGGGGGACGCGGCCAGGCCCGTCCGGTCCGTAGCTTTTCCGGTCATGAAACCACTTGCCACCCAGGCCACCCATCGTGGCGACGGCCCCCCGGGCGGGCCGATGACGCCGCCCCGCGGGCGGCGTCGCGCCGGGCTGCGTCGCGTCGGCTGGGCCGTGACGACCGTCCTGGCCGCAGCGACCGCCCTGCTCGGCGCCCGCTACTTCTCACTCGATCCGAACACCTTCCTCCCGGAGCAGCGGGCTGTCTACCTCGCCCATCTGGCCCCGCTGCTGCTCCACATCGGCGGCGGCGTCCTGGCGCTGCTGCTCGGGCCCTGGCAGTTCCTCCCCCGACTGCGCACCCGGCGCCCGGCCGTGCACCGGTTCGTCGGGCGCGCCTACCTGGTGAGTGCGGTGGTGGCCGGGATCGGCGGTCTGTCACTGGCACCGCGGGCGCTGGTCGCGCCGATCGCCCCGATCGGCTTCGCGCTGCTGGCCGCCCTGCTCCTGGGGGCTTCCGCCGCCGCGTACGCCACCGCCCGGCGGCGGGAGTTCGCCCGCCACCGGATCTGGGCGACCAGGTCGTACGCGCTGATCCTGGCGGCCGTCACCCTTCGACTGTGGCTGCTGGGTTTCGAGGCGCTCGGCCTCTCCTTCGACCTGGCCTACGGCAGCGCGGCCTGGGCGTCCTGGCTCATCAATCTGCTCGTCGCCGAGTTCGTGATCGCCCGACCGGGAGCGGCGGACGGGCGCGTGGAGGTCCGACGCGGCTCCGCCACCGGACGCGACGGCCCGGACGTGTCGGCCCCGGCGGAGGCGACGCGTCGTAGAGGATGAGGCGGCGCGCCGGCCGGGCGAACGGCCGGGTGAACGGTCCGCCGGCGACCCGTCCGGACGGCCCGCCGCGCCGAACCACCCGGGCGACCGCAGTCCCGGCCGTCCATCAGCTCTGCCCCCACGGACCCTGCCCCCACCGACCCTGCCCACCCACGCTGCCTCATCCACGCTGCCCCACCGACCCCGGGAGACCTGTGCCATGAACTCTCGCCTGCTGCGGCTGACCGGCGCCGCCACCGCCGTCTACGGCCTCGCCGTCGCCCGGTGGCCCGTACTGCTGGCGGCTCCGTCCGGGCTGACCGCCACCGACGGCTCGCTGCCCGACTCCACCGCCGCCTGCTTGCGCCCGCTCGCCTTCCGGGACGCTGCCTGCGGTCTGGCGATGGCCTTCGCGCCCGACGAGTCCGCGCTCCGAGCGGCGACCCTGGTGCGGATCGCCTCGGACCTGGGCGACGCCGCGCTGCTGGCCACCGCGCTGCCGGAGCGCCGGCACCGGGTGATGGCGGTGGCCGTCTCCGTCGGCTGGGGTGCGCTCTCGGTGGCCGGTCTGCTCGGGGGTGGTCGCCGACCGCGGGGCGGCAGCACCTGATCGGGGGAGCAGGCCGTCTGGCGACCAGGCCTCTTGATGGTCAAGTCTCTCGACCATTGAGAGATATGATTCCCGCTGTCCGTCACCCGCCCCTGCCCGAAGGGCGCTCCGCGATGCGCACCGGTCCAGCTGCTCCCCACTCCACCGCCCGGCGCCGAACCCGGCTGCTGGTCCCGCTCGCCCTGCTGGTCGTCTGGCTCGGCCTCGGCGGCGCCTTCGGTTCCTACGCCGGGAAGCTCTCCGAGGTCGCCACCAACGACCGGGCCGCCTTCCTGCCCCGCAGCGCCGAATCCACCGAGGTGGCCCGGCTCGGGGAGGACTTCCGGACAGCCGCCACCCTGCCGGTGATCGTGGTCTGGGAGAGCCGCGCCGGAGCGGTCGACGATGCCCAGCGCGCCGCCGCCACCCGGGCCCTGCAAGCGGCCGCTGCCGTTCCCGGCGCCACCGGGCGGGTGTCGCCCGTCGTGCCCGCCGAGGACGGCCGCGCCCTGCAGGGCGTCGTCCAGTTCCGTTCCGACCTCGGTCGGCAGACCGGTGACAGCGTCCGGGCCGTCCGCGACCTCGCCGCCCAGGTGCCGGACACCACCGTGGGTCTGGCCGGCCCGGCGGCGATCGCGGCCGACCTCGGCGGCGCCTTCGCCGGAATCGACGGCCTGCTGCTCGGTGTCGCCCTCGGCGTGGTGCTGCTGATCCTGCTCGCGGTCTACCGGAGCCTGCTGTTGCCGTTGCTGGTGATCCTCGGCGCGGTCTTCGCCCTCGGGATCTCCTGCGCGCTGGTCTATCTGCTCGCCGATCACGGTCTGGTCCGGGTGGACGGCCAGGTGCAGGGGCTGCTGTCGATCCTGGTGATCGGCGCGGCCACGGACTACGGACTGCTGCTGTCCGCCCGGTTCCGTGAGGAACTGCACCTGCACGGCGACCGGTTCGCGGCGATGCGTGTCGCGTGGCGGCAGTCCGTCGAGCCGATCGCGGCCTCCGGGACGACGGTCGCGCTCGGTCTGCTCGTCCTGCTGCTCTCCGACCTCACCAACAACCGGGCGCTCGGCCCGGTCGGCGCGATCGGGATCGGCTGTGCGGTCCTCTCCGCGCTGACCTTCCTGCCGGCCGCGCTCGTTCTGCTGGGCCGCGCCGCCTACTGGCCGGCCCGACCGGCCGCCGACGGGCGGGCCCCGGTGAACGCCGTCTGGCAGCGGGTGGCCGCACTGGTCGGACGCCGGCCGCGCGGCACCTGGGCGGCGAGCCTGGCCGTGCTCGCCGCACTCGCCGCCTTCGCGCCGACCCTGGACTCGGGCGGCGTCCCGCAGAGCGAACTCTTCATCAAGGCCCAGCCCTCGGCGGCCGGGCAGGCCCTGCTCTCGCGGCACTTCCCCGGCGGCGCGGGCAACCCGGCCGTGGTGATCGCCGCCGCCGGGCGGGCCGAGGCGGTCGCGGCGGCGGCCGCCGTTCCCGGGGTGTCCGGCGTCCGCCCGTACACCGGCGGGGCGCCCGGCGGCGCTCCCGAGACGGTGGACGGGCGCGTCCGGCTGGACGTCACGCTCGCCGACCCGGCCGACAGCGACGCGGCCATCGCCACCGTGCGACGCCTGCGGGATGCCGTGCACGCGGTGCCGGGAGGGGACGCACTGGTCGGCGGGTACACCGCGCAGCAGTACGACACCCGGATCACGGCGGAGCGGGACCGGGGGTTGATCATGCCGGTCGTGCTGCTCTGCATCCTCGTGGTGCTCGTGCTGCTGCTGCGCTCGCTGCTCGCCCCGCTGCTGCTCGCCGCCACCGTCGCGCTCTCCTACCTGGCCACGCTCGGCGTCAGCGCGCTCGTCTTCGAGCACGTCTTCGGCTTCAGCGCCGTCGACCCCTCGGTGCCGCTGTACGGGTACGTGTTCCTGGTCGCGCTGGGTGTGGACTACAACATCTTCCTGATGACCCGGGTCCGGGAGGAGGCGCTGCGGGTCGGCACCCGGGAGGGGGTGCTGCGCGGGCTGACGGCCACCGGTGGGGTGATCACCTCGGCCGGGGTGGTGTTGGCCGCGACCTTCGCCGCGCTCGGAGTGATCCCGCTGGCCTTCCTCGCCCAGATCGCCTTCATCGTCGCCTTCGGGGTGCTGCTGGACACCCTGTTGGTGCGGTCGCTGCTGGTGCCGGCGCTGGTCCGGGATCTCGGGGAGCGGGTCTGGTGGCCGGCTCGGCCGGCCCGCTCGGCGATCGGTGCGGCGGTGCCCGAGCCGGTCGGCGAGCACGTCTGAGACGGTCGGGCCGGTTAGGCTGAACGGGTAACAGCGGTAGGAACGCCGTACGCGACCGGAGCGGATGACCTTGTCGGAGCAGGACCCGAGCACGCCACCCCCCGCCCCGGGACCGTCCGACGCTCCGCCGCCGGCCGCGCCGGTGCCGTCCGACACCCTGGCGCTCGGGCGGCTGTTGCAGGACCTCGCCGCCGAGATGCACCTGCTCGGGCACGGCTTCGCCGCCGCCAGCGGTCTGCACGCCACCGACGTCCAGGCGCTGCTCGCGGTGATGCGGGCGGCGCCCGGCCCGGCCGGTGGCCAGGGCGGGATCACCCCCGGCCGGCTGGGCGAGGAGCTGGCCCTCACCTCGGGGGCGGTCACGGCGGTACTGGACCGCTTGGAGCGGGCCGGGCACGTCCGCCGTACCCGGGATGCGGCCGACCGTCGTCAGGTGCTGGTGCGGTACCTGCCCGGCGCCGGGCGGATGGCCGCCGAGTGGTTCGCGCCGGTGGCCCGGCGCACCGAGACGGTCCGCGGCGAGTTCACCCCGGCGGAGCTGGCGGCGGTGGCGCGCTTCCTCGGCCGGATGACCGGTGAGCTGGAGGACCTGCGCCACTCGCGCTGACCGGCCGGCCCCGCTGAACCGCCGCAGTGCCGCACTGCCGCACGGCCCGCAGCCGCACCCACCTGACCCCGATCCCGACCCCCGATCCCGACCCCCGGCACGGACCCCCGCCGCGGATCGGCCTCGTCGGAGCCGTCAGCCCGACCGGCGCGCGATCAGGGCCGCCAGGCCGTCCAGGATGCGCTCCAGGCCGAACTCCATCGCCTGGTCACGGCCGTCCCGCTCCGTCATCGCGACCGCGAGCGCGGGGAACCGCTCGGCGTGTTCCTGGACCAGCCCGCCGAGGACGGCGAGCATTTCCGACTCCGGCCGGCCGGCCGGCCCGGCTGCTCGGACCTGTTCGCTGATGCCGCGGACGTGACCGGCCAGCAGGACGGCGGTGTCCATCCGCTCCGGCCCGGTCAGCCCGGTGCCGTCCAGGCAGGCCACCACCTGTTCCAGCCAGGCGAGTTCCCTCGGGCCCGGTACCCGGGGGCCGACGGTGGCGTCCAGCAGCCAGGGGTGCGCGCCGAAGGTCTCGGCCACCTGCCGGGCCCAGGCGTGGAGTTCGGTGCGCCAGGCGGGCGGCGCGGCCTCCGGCGTGCCCTCCGCTGTCCCGCTGGTCCGAGGGATCGCTGTCCCGCCGGTCCGAGGGCTCGGTGTCCCGCCGTCCGGAGCGGTTCCCGGCCCTGCCGGGGCCTGTTCTCCGATCGCGGCCTCGACCATCAGGGCCACCAGTTCGGCCTTGCCCGGCACGTAGCGGTAGAGCGACATCTTGGTGTAGTCGAGCAGCCCGGCGACCCGCTGCATGGAGACGGCGCCGATCCCCTCCGCGTCCGCGATCTCGATGCCCGCCCGGGCGATCCGCTCCAGACTGAGCGCCGGCTTGGGCCCCCGGCTCGGCTTCTGGTGGGGGCCCCAGAGCAGCCTCACCGTGTCTCCCGCTCCGCCGCCGGATGTGCTGCTCAAATCCCCGCTCCCGCCCAGCTCCGCGCCGGTGCCTTGCGCACCGACCCAACTGTGTCTACCGTACACAGCAGCAATCAGTGTCTGCTGGACACAGTTTCCTGGTTCTCCCGGACGGAGTGGTTCACATGGGTGCGAAAGTCCTCATCTCGGGTGCGAGCATCGCCGGCCCGGCCCTGGCCCACTGGCTCGGGCGGTACGGCTTCGAGCCCACCGTCGTCGAGCTGGCCCCGGCCCTGCGCGGCGGCGGCCAGGCCGTCGACTTCCGCGGCGACACCCACCTGACCGTGCTGGAACGGATGGGCCTGCTCGACGAGTTGCGCCGGCTCGACACCGGCGGCAGCCCGATGGACTTCGTCGACCCGCGCGGTCGCCGAAGGCTCCACCTGCCGGCCGACTTCGCCGGGGGTGACATCGAGGTGCCGCGCGGCGAACTGGCCCAGCTGCTCCACCGGCACAGCCTGCCGTCCACCGAGTACGTCTTCGGGGACTCGGTCACCGCGCTGGAGGAGACGCCCACCGGGGTCCGGGTGGAGTTCCGCCACGGTGCCCCGCGCACGTTCGACCTGGTGATCGGCGCGGACGGCCTGCACTCCACCGTCCGCCGGCTCGCCTTCGGTCCCGAGGAGCGTTACGTCCGGCACCTCGGCTACTACGCGGCCACCTGGCAGCTGCCCAACTACTCCGGCCTGCGGCCCGGTTCGGTCGGCCTCAACGTGCCGGGCCGGCTCGCCGCCGTCGGCGCGGACCACCGTGACCCGGCCCGGGCGGGAGCCTTCTTCCTCTTCGCCGCACCCGAGCTGCGCTACGACCGGCACGACCGCGAACAGCAGAAGGCGCTGGTCGCGGACGCGTTCGCCGACCTCGGCTGGGAGGTGCCGCGCCTGCTGGAGAGCCTGCGCGAAGCCCCGGAGCTCTACTTCGACTCGATCAGCCGGGCGGACGTCCCGGCCTGGTCCACCGGCCGGATCGCCCTGGTCGGGGACGCCGCCTGCGGGGCCACCATCGGCGGTATGGGGACGGGCACCGCGGTGGTGGCCGCGTACGTCCTGGCCGGTGAACTCGCCCGCGCCCGGGGCGACCACCGCACCGCCTTCACCCGGTACGAGGACACCGTGCGCGGCTATGCCGAGGGCTGCCAGCAGGGCGGAGACCGGACCGGGCCGTTCCTGGCCCCGGGCACGGCGGCCGGACTCCGGCTGAGGAACGGGCTGTTGGGACGGCGGTGGATCCTGAACCGGATGCTGGAGCTGGGTCGGAGGGTCAGCAGCACGGTCGTCCTGCCCGACTACCAGGCGGAGTTCGCCGCCCGCCGGTCCTCGGGAGTCCCGTCGTGCGCGGCGACGAACAGGTCGGCGGCCGGGTCGGCGGCGCGGTAGACGGCCGGGTCGGCGGCCGGGACAGTGGCGCGGTGGACGGCCGCATCGGTGGCGTGGTCGGTGGCCGGGCCGGCGGGCGCCGCCTGCCTCGACCGCGCGGCGTGCCCCATCCGGTAGCCGATCCCGCGGACGGTGATGATCCAGCGGCTGCAGCCGAGCTTGGCCCGCAGCGTGCTCACATGGGTGTCGATGGTGCGACTCGTCTGTCCCCAGTCGCTGCCCCACACCTTGGCCATCAGCTCCTTCCGCGACACCACGGTCTCGGGGTTGGCGGCGAGGATGTAGAGCAACTCGAACTCCTTGGACGTCACGTCGATCAGCCGGTCCCGCAGCCGCACCTCCCGGGTCCGCGGATCGATGTGCAGCGGGAGCAGCGAGATGGCTTCGGGGGTGGCCGGTCCGGGGCGGCGGGAGGACCGGCGGAGCACCGCGTCGATGCGCGCCCCCATCTCCCGGAAGCCCCAGGTCCGCGCGACGCAGTCGTCGGCCCCCGCCTTCAGCGCGAGCACCCGCTCCAACTCGTCGTCCCGGCGGGTGAACGCGATCAGCGGGACGTCGCTCTCGGTCCGCAGGCTCCGGCACACCTCGATGCCGTCGACATCGGGCAGTTCCAGCGAGAGCAGCACCAGATCGGCCTCACGGTACGTGCGCAGGGCCTGCGCCCCGGTGCCGACGCTGCGCGCGACGAACCCCTGTCGGCGCAGATCGCGCACCATCGACTCGGCAAAGGTGATCTCCCGCTCCACCACGAGTACGTTTCTCATTTCCGAGCTCCCTCCTCCGGACGCCAAGCCCCTCCGTGCCCACCCCCCGCTCGCCCCCCGAGCCGCACCCGGGCGCCGTTCGAATGTCAAAGTACCGCTTCCGGTGAGAACGTCACCGGATCGGGCCGGTCGGCCGGATTCCGGTTCCGACCTGCGAAGACATCCTCCGGAAACGCTCTCGCCATGGATCCGCCGGCGCTGGCCGGCTGTGCGGCTCCGAACGGTCCGATCGGGTCCTCGGAGCCTTCGGCCGCAGGTCAGAGCGCTGCCGTCGCCGGTGGGGGTGGCAGCGCGGGGCGGGTGCGGACGGGCGTTCCGGCACCCGTGTCAACACTTCATGAACTCTGCCGCGCCGTCCGACATGCGGACTGCGCGGCAGGGATCCGGGCCGGGGAACGCCGGGGGAGAACGCGGCGGGGAAAGCACCGGGGGACAACACGGCGGAGAACGCCGGGAGGCCACCGAAGGCCCGGGGGTCAGGTTGCCTTCGGTGGCCGTTCCGGGGGGTTGGTGACGGTCCGTCACCAACCCGAACCGCGTTACGCCGTGGGGCGCTTGGCGGGGAAGCCGTGGCTACGGGAGGTCAGGACCACCACGAGCACCGGCAGCAGGAGAAGGAGCACCGTCCAGGGGAAGGAGTCGCTCCCGCTCACGTCGAGCAGGACACCGCCGATGACGCCGCCCGCGGCCATCGCCACGTTCCACAGCGTCACCAGCATGGTCTGGGCCGCGTCGGCCTGGTCACCGCCCGCGTCGGCCACCGCCGTCTGGAGCAGGGTCGGAATGCCGCCCCAGCCCAGGCCCCACAGGGCGGACGCGACGTACACCAGGGCCGTGCTGTCGGCGAGCACCGCGAGCAGCAGCGCCGCCGCGGCGACGAGCAGCGTGCTGGCGACCGTGAGGGAGCGCAGCTTGGCGTGGATCTGCGAGCCGACGATCCAGATGCTCGCGAGCGAGGCCGCCCCGAAGACGAGCAGTACCAGGTCGGTGCTGTCACCCAGGCCGTGGTCGTCGAGGAAGGAGGCGATGTAGGCGTACAGGACGGTGTGCGCCAGGACGAAGACCAGCGTCACGAACAGCACCGGCGTCACGCCGGGCACGCTCAGCGCCCGCAGCATCTTCGGCCGCTCGCCCGCCTGCTGGCCGGGGTAGTCCGGCACGGTCGCGGAGATCCAGACCAGCAGCAGGACGGTCAGCCCGGTCATCGCGAAGAACGGCACCCGCCAGTCGGTCTGGGTGCCCAGGAAGGTCCCGGCGGGCACACCGAGCGAGAGGGCGACCGGGATGCCGGCCATCGCGATGGCGATCGCCTTGCCCTGGAGCGCGGGGGGAGCCATCCGCCGGGCGTAGCCGGCGAGCAGGGCCCAGGCCAGACCGGCGGCGACACCCGCGACGAACCGCGCGACCATGGTCAGACCGTAGACCGACGACACCGCCGTGACGGTGTTGGCCACGGCGAAGCCGGCCATGGACGTCAGGAGCAGGCGCTTGCGCCGCCAGCCGGCGGTGGCCGAGGCCAGTGGGATCGCGGTCAGGGCGGTACCGATCGCGTAGATCGTGACCGTCTGGCCGGTCGCGGACTCGCTCACCCGGAGGTCCGAGCTCATCGAGGGCAGCAGGCCGGCAGGCAGGGTCTCGGTGAGGCTGGTGATGAAGACGGCGGTGGCGAGGGCGATCAGGGCGAGCAGCGGAAGCTTCTGCGGTTCCTCGCCACCCGCCGCCGCGGGCGGCGAGGAGCGGGTCTCCGAGCCGGGAGCGTCGGTGATGTCGGGTGAGGTGCTCATGGGGCGTGCTCCGGAGGTTCCAGGGGAAGGGACGGGTGGTGCGAAGCGGTGGCCGGTGGACGGCCCCGGGGGTCGGCCGGGCCCGGTGGGTTCGGGCGCGGCGGTCAGGAGTGGGCCAGACCGCCGTCGACGGGGAGCCGGGCGCCGGTCGTGAACGTCGCCTCGGTGGCCAGGAAGAGCGCGGCGCGGGCCACCTCCTCGGCGGAGCCGAGCCGGCCGAGCGGCGGCAGCGGCGCGGTGCCCGCGGGCACCGCCTCGATACAGCCGGGCGCCACCGCGTTGACCCGGATGCCGCGCGGGACCAGCTCGGCGGCGAGCGTGCGCACGGCGGCGGCGGACGGCGCCGGCGCGGTGAGCACCACCGCGCCGCCGTCCCGGAGGTACGGGAGCAGCGGGCGGACCCCGGCCACGGCGTCGGCGAACAGCAGGTCGGTGTCGTCGATGCCGGTAGCGCCGTCCTCGGCGCGCTCGACGACGGTGGCGGTGGAGCCCAGCTCGGTCCTGGCCCGGGCGCGTTCCCCGGCGGTCCGGGCGGCCAGCAGGACGAGCGCTCCGCCCTCCACCAGCCGTTTGGCGATGGCCAGGCCGATGTCGGGGTCCTGGCCGAGGACGACGGCCCTGCGGCCCGCGTACCTGGTCATGCCGGTCACTCCTTCCGCCGCTCGGCGATTCGGTGGTTCCGACAGTGCCCGAGGGCGCTTCCGGGGCACTGCGGATCCGCTGCCGGTCCGCTGAGGGTCGGCTGACGGCCCGTCGAAGATCCCCCGGGCCGGGCCCGCGCCCCCGGGGCGCGATACGGTGGCCGACATGCGGTTTGGGGTACTGGGACCACTCGTGGTGTGGGGCGACGACGGCGAGGAGATCACCGTCCCCGAGGTCAAGGTCCGGGCTCTGCTCGCGGACCTGCTGGCGCACGGCGGCGGCCCGGTCTCCACCGACCGCCTCATCCAGGACCTGTGGGGCGACGAACCGCCCGGCAGGCCCGAGGGCGCGCTCCAGGGCAAGGTCTCCCAGCTGCGGCGGGTGCTCGGCCGGGACCGCGTGCTGCGCCAGGGCGCGGGGTACCGCCTGCGGCTGGACCGGGCCGCCCACGAGGTGGACGCCGACCGTTTCGGCGGCCTGGTGGCCGGGGCCGGCGCCGTCGGCGACCCGGGTGCCCGCGCGGCGCTCCTCACCGAGGCCCTCGACCTGTGGCGGGGGCCGGCGTACGCGGACTTCGCCGACGAGGAGTTCGTCCGGGCGGCGGCGTGCGGCCTCGCCGAGCAGCGGCTCGCCGTCCTGGAGGAGCAGGCGGAGGCGCGGCTCCTCGCCGGTGACCACGCGCTCCTGGCCGGGGAACTGGCCGCCCTCGTCGCCAGGCACCCGCTGCGCGAGCGGCTGCGCGCGGTCCAGATGCGGGCCCTCTACCTCGCGGGCCGCCAGAGCGAGGCCCTCGCCGGCTACGAGGACCTCCGCTCCCGGCTCGCCGAGGAGCTGGGGGTCGACCCCGCGCCCGCCCTGACCGCCCTGCACCGGGCCGTCCTGCGCCAGGATCCCGGCCTGGGCGACGGCCTGGGCGACGGCCTCGGTTCCGCTCGCACCGCCGCACCGGCCCGGATCGTGCCCGCCGAGCCCGCCACGCCCGCCGAGCCCGCCGGCCTCGCCGCACCCCCCGCGCCCGGGGAGGCTCCGAGCCGGCCGGTCCCTGCCGCCCCGTCGACCCCCGTCGCCCCGCGCCCCGGGCTGCCCTCCGGCGGTGCCGCGGACAGTACGGCCGTCCCCCCGGGTGCCGGCGAGTACTCGAACCTGCCCGTACCGCTGACCCGCCTCATCGGCCGGGACCAGGCCGTCACCCGGGTGTCCGGGCTCCTGGACGATAACCGCCTGGTGACCCTCGCGGGCGCCGGCGGCGTCGGCAAGACGCGGCTGGCCGTGGCGGCCGCCACGGCGATGGCGGAGCGCGGCCCGGCCGGCGGCCGGCCCGACGGGATCAGGCTCGTGGAGTTCGCGGGAGTCCGCGGTGGCACCGCCGCCGACCTGGCCCAGGTCGTCGCCGGCACGCTCGGCATCCGGGACGACGCCCCCGCCGCACCACCGGGCACGGGCGGTGGCGCGGGCGCGGCCTCGCCCGCCCACCGGCTCGCCGCCGCGCTGCGGGAGCGCCGTACCCTGCTGGTCCTGGACAACTGCGAGCACGTCGTCGACGCGGCCGCGGACCTCGCCGCGTTGCTGCTGCGGACCGCACCCGGCCTGCGGGTGCTGGCCACCAGCCAGGAGCCGCTGGGACTGACCGGCGAGGCCGTCTTCCTGGTCGAGCCGCTGGCGACCGACGACGCCGTGCGGCTGTTCAACGAGCGCGCCGCCGCCCACGATCCCGGCTTCCCCCGGGACCCGGGCCGGGGCGACCTCGCCGACCGAGCGGCCGTCGCCGAGATCTGCCGCCGGCTCGACGGCATCCCGCTCGCCCTCGAACTCGCCGCCACCCGTGTACGCACGCTGGGAGTACGGGAGTTGGCGATGCGACTGGGCGACCGGTTCCGGTTGCTGAGCTCCCGCCGGCGCGGCGCGCCCGCCCGTCAGCAGACCCTGCGCGCCGTGATCGACTGGAGCTGGGAGCTGCTCAGCGCACCCGAGCGGATCGTGCTGCGCCGGCTGGCGGTGCACAGCGACGGCTGCGACCTGGACGCCGCGGAGGCCACCTGCGCGGGCGACGGTGTGACCCGCGACGAGGTCCTCGACCTGGTGACGCGGCTGGTCGACCGGTCCCTCGTGGTCGTGGTGGACCAGCCCACCGGCCGGCGCTACCGCCTCCTGGAGTCCGTCGCCGTGTACGCCACCGAGCGGCTGCACGAGATGGCGGACCTGGCCGCCGTTCGCGGCCGTCATCTGCGCTACTACCTCGCCCTCGCCGAACGCGCCGAGCCCCAACTGCGCGGTGCGGGCCAGCGGTCCTGGCTCGCCCGGCTGGACGCCGAGGCGGGCAACCTCCGCGCGGCCCTCGACGAGGCGGTCCGCCGGACACCGGAGGGGGACGGCGGTGAGGCGGTGCGCCTGGCCACCGCCCTGGCCTGGTGGTGGCTGCTGCGCGGCCGGCTCACCGAGGGGCGTCGCAGTCTGGCCGCGGCGCTCGCCGCCGCGCCCCGGCCCACCTCCGAACTCGCCCTCCTGCACGGGGCGTTCGCGCTCCTCACCGGCGACCCTGCGGAGGCGCGGGCGCTGGCCCGCACGGTGGCGTCGGCCGGCGCGGTACCCGACCCGGTGCGCCGGGCCCGCGCGCTGTGGCTCTGCGCGTACGGCTTGTTCAGCGCGGGCGAGGCGGCCGAGGGCGAGGAGTTGAACACCCGCGCCCTGGCGGTCTTCGCCGAGGAGGGCGACCAGTGGGGCACCGCCGCCGCGCTCGGTCTCCGGGCCACGCTCGCCCTGGTGCGCGGCGATCTCGCCGGACTCGGCCGTGACGGCCTGCGCAGCGCCACCCTCTTCCGTGAACTGGGCGACGGATGGGGAGAGTTGCAGACGGTCTCGCCGCTGGCCGCGCTCGCGGAGATCAAGGGGGAGTACGCGGAGGCGGCCCGCCGTCAACGTGAAGGGCTGAACATCGCGCGGGAGTTGGGGCTGGAGGCCGAGGTGTCGGCGCGGCTGTCCGGGCTCGGCCGGCTCGCCCTGCTGGCCCATGACTGGGACCGGGGCCGCGATCTGCACGAGCGGGCCCGCCGGATCGCGGCCGAACAGGGCTACAAGTACGGGGAGATCCACTCCGAGATGGGCCTCGCGCTCGGCGCGCGCCGCTCCGGCGACCTGGACGCCGCCGAGGCCCACCTGCTGCACATCCGCGACGGCTACGCCGAGGTGTCCTCGGAGGCGGGTGACCATCTGCTGCTCGCGGAACTCGGCTTCGTCGCCGAACTCCGGGGTGACGCCGAGCTGGCGGCCGATCGCCAGCTGCGCGGTTGGGCGGTCGCCTGCTCCCTCGACGAGCCGCGTGCGCTGGCCCTCTCGCTGGAGGGTCTGGCCGGCGCGGCCGTCGTCGCTGGCCGGGGGAGTGTCGGGCGGGCCGGCGCCGAGTGCGGGGCGCTGCTGCTCGGCGCGGCGGACGCGGCGCGTCGAGGGGTGGGCGCGCCGTTGCCGGCGGCCGAGCGCGGAGACACGGACCGGATCGCGGCGGCGGCCCGGGCGGCCCTGGGGGAGGCCCGCTTCACGGACGCGTTCGAGCGGGGCGGGCGGCTCACCGCGACGGAGGCGGTGCACCGCGCGGGCCGGGTCCTCGGCCGGCAGATCCCTTCACCGGCGGGAACGCGGCCGGTGGACTCCGGACCGGCGGGTCCTCACCTGGCGGGTCCTCAACCGGCAGGTCCTCAACCGGCAGGTCCTCGGCCGGCCGGCGGTGGGTGACATCGGTGCCACGCGCCGCCGGCCGGCCGGGCGAGAAGCCGCCGAGCGGTCGAGGGTGATCAGGTCGAACGCGACCGCGTGCGGTCGTACGGCCGGGCGCCCGGACCGGGCAAGGGCGGGCGCCCGGCCTGCTCAGGCCCGCGCGTACCGGTTCGCGGGTCGCTCCAGCCCCAGGTGCCCGCGCAGCGTCGTCGCCGTGTACGCGGTGCGGAAGGCGCCGCGACGCTGCAACTCGGGGACCAGGGCGCGGGTGATCGCGTTCAGGTCGTGCGGCAGGGCGGCCGGGCGGAGCCGGAAACCGTCGAGGCCGGCGGAGCGCCAGTCGAGCAGCAGGTCGGCCAGACCGGCCGCGGTGCCGACGAAGACGGCCGCGTCCGAGGCGAGTTCGGCGCCGGCGAGGTCGTCCAGGCGGGCCTTGCGGTCGGCGGCGGCGGCCGGGCTGTCGTCGAGCAGGACGATCAGGTCGGCGAACCGCCTGAGCGGCCGGGCCCGCAGGTCGCGGCCGGTGGCGACGACGGCCTCGTCGACCTGGGCCAGGATCCGCTCGACACCGGGCCGGTCGTGCGGGGTGACGAAGACGAGGTCGGAGGCGCGGGCCGCGAACTCGTACGGCGTCGAGGCGTGGGCCAGGCTGGCCACCAGCGGCTGGCCCTGCGGCGGGCGCGGGGTGATCGACGGTCCCCGGACGCTGAAGTGCGGTCCCTCGAAGTCGATGTGGTGCAGCTTGTCGCGGTCGATGAACCGGCCGGTGGCCGCGTCCCGGATCTCCGCGTCGTCCTCCCAGCTGTCCCACAGTCGCCGCGCCACCTCGACCACGTCGGCGGCCTCGGCGAAGAGCGGGCGGAGCCGCTTGGCGATCAGCTCGGGGTCGCGGATGTCGTCGTCGGTGAGTTGGGGGGTCTTGCGGCGGCCGAAGTGGTCGGCGTCGGCGGCGCGGGAGGCGATCTGCGGCCGCCAGCCGGCCCGGCCCCGGGCGGCGTAGTCGAGGGTCGCGATGCCGATCGCGAGGTGGAACGGCTCGGTGTGGGTGACGTTCGTGGTCGGCACCAGGCCGACGCGCTCGGTCAGCGGCGCGAGCCGGGCGGCCAGCAGGACGGCGTCGATGCTGCCCCGGACCTGGTCGGTGCGCTCGTCCGGCCGGTGGAAGGGGGCGGACTGCAGGCCGAGGCCGTCCTCCAGGGTGACGAAGTCGAGCAGGCCGCGCTCGGCCTCGGTCACCAGGTCCGCCCAGTAGTCGGGCGTGAACAGCTCCGACGGACGGGCGTCCGGGGCCCGCCAGGCGGCCGGGTGCCAGCCCGCGCCGTCGAGGGCGACGGCCAGGTGCAGCGGGGCGTCGGAAGGGGTGGCGGTCACGAGGTCTCCTTCGGGGAGCCGGGGCCCAGGGTGAGGCCCAGGTGGTCGCGGAGCGTCGTCCCGGTGTAGTCCTCGCGGAACACGCCCTTCTCCTGGAGGATCGGGACCACCCGGTCCACGAAGTCGTCCAGGCCGTCGGGTGTCAGCAGCGGTACCAGGATGAAGCCGTCGGCCGCGTCCTCCTGCACGAAGCGGTCGATGGTGTCGGCGACGGTGCGCGGGCTGCCGACGAAGTTCTGTCCGCCGTGGACGTGGATCATCAACTCACGGATGCTCAGGTTCCGTTCCTCGGCGATCCTGCGCCACCGCCGCGCGGTCTCCTCGCGACCCTTGCGGAACACCGAGTGCCCCTTCAGCAGGTGTGCCTCGGGCTCCGGGTCGATGTCGGGCAGCGGTCCGTCCGGGTCGTAGGCGGAGAGGTCCCGGCCCCACACGCCCTCCAGGTGGGCGATCGCGGTCTGCGGGCTGACCTGGGCGCGGGTGATCTCGTCGGCGTACGCGGTGGCCTCCTCGTCCGTGTCGGCCACCACCGCCGTCGCGGTGGGCAGGATCTTCAGGTCCTCCGGACGGCGGCCGTACTTGGCCAGCCGGGACTTGACGTCCCGGTAGAAGGCCCGGGCGTCCTCGGGCTGGTTGTACTTGCTGAAGATGATCTCCGCGTCGGAGGCGGCGAACTCCCGGCCCACGTCCGACTCCCCGGCCTGGATGATGACCGGATGCCCCTGCGGGCCCCGCGGGGTGGTGAACCGGCCCGCGATGTCGAAATGCGTACCCCGGTGGGCGAAGGTCCCGGCACCGGGGCGGACGAACTGGCCGTCGGCCGCGTCGGCGCGCACGTCGCCCTCGGCCCAGCTGTCCCACAACTCGCGTGTGGTCTGCAGGAATTCGGCCGCTCGGGTGTAGCGGTCGGCCTCGGCGAGGAAGCCGCCGCGGCGGAAGTTCTCCCCGGTGAACGCGTCGTAGCTGGTGACCACGTTCCAGGCCGACCGCCCGCCGCTGAGCAGGTCCAGGCTCGCCAGCCGGCGGGCCACCTCGTAGGGCTCGTTGAAGGTGGTGTTGAGGGTGGCGGCGAGGCCGATCCGGTCGGTGACCGCGGCGAGCGCGGCGAGCACGGTCAGGTTCTCCGGGCGGCCGACCACGTCCAAGTCGTATACCTGGCCCTTGTGTTCGCGCAGCCGGAGTCCTTCGGCGAGGAAGAAGAAGTCGAACTTGCCGCGTTCCGCTGTCCGGGCGAGCCGGATGAACGAGTCGATCGCGATCTGGCTCTCGGAGCGGGGGTCCGTCCAGACGGTGACGTTGTGGATGGCCGGCAGCTGCACGGCGAGGTGCACCTGCTTCTTTCCGGCGTGTTCTGCGGCTGCGGGCACGGAGCGCGCTCCTTCAGGGGAAACCAGGGGAGGTCGGCCGCGTGGCCACGCGTCTGCGGTCCGGTCCACGGGGCGGATTTGATCACCAGACTTCACCGAACCCCTAGGGGAAACAAGGGGATTCGGGTCAGGGATCTGTGGGGGAGTGTCAAGGAGTGTCAACAAAGGGAACAGTGTGCAAAGCATCTGTGAGTGCTCTGTCTCTTCATGTCGGCGGATCTGTCCCCCGTCACGGAGCTCGGCCTACTGTGCGGCCATGGATCTCTTCTCACTGCCCAGACTCGGAGTTGTCGTCCCCCCGGAGAACCCCACGGCGGAGCCGGAGTTCAACCGGCTGATCGGTGCCGCCACCCACGTGTACACCTCCCGCTTCCCCACCACCCCGGGTGTGGGACTGAGGGAGATGCTGGAGACCTACAACCGGGTCCTGCCCGACACCATCGAGGGCTTCGGCGCGATGCGCCTGGACGCGGCCGTGGTGGCCTGCAGCGCCTCGCACTACCTGCTCGACCCGGAGGGCGACCTCGCGCTGTGCGAGGAGATGTCGAACCGCTTCGGCTTTCCCGTCACCTCCTCGACCCAGGCGATCCTGGCCGCCTGCGAGGAGCTCGGGGTCAGCCGGCTCACCCTTGTCTCGCCCTACCAGCGGTGGCTCACCGACACCTCCCGGGCCTTCTGGGAGCGCGCCGGGCTCACCGTGGACGGCGTCGTCCTCGTCCCGGCCGGGCAGACCCCGGACGGGGCCGACCACTTCGACCCGTACGAGGTGACCCCCGGCCGGATCAGGGAGCGAATACGCGTCTACCAGCAGGAGTACCGCCTGCCCGACGACTCCGCGCTGCTGTTCACCGGTACCGGCATGGGCACGCTCGCCGCACTCGCCGAGCTCGCGCGGGAGGACAGCAGCGGCCGCCCGCTGCTCTCCTCGAACCTGGCGTCCGCCTGGTGGGCGCGGCGGGTGACGGGTCAGCGGACCGGTCCAGGGCCCACCGGTGAGGTGCATCCGCTGCTGCGGCGCCTGGACGTCCGGGGCCGCTGGGCGGCCTGACCGGCGAGGGAGACGGCCTGACCCCCCCGTCACGCCCCGGGCCGTCCACGCCGTGCCGGGCGGCCCGGGGCGGTGCTCACCACCCGGGCGTCCCCACCGGGCCGTCTCCTCCGGCTGTCCTCCCCTGGCCCCCGCCCCGCCGTCACCGCAGCGGAGTGATCCGGGCCCCGCCGTCCAGCACCGCCTCCAGCGCGACGGCGGCCCGGGTGGGCCGCTCGACGGCCAGGGTGTGGTCGGGCGTGGGCCGGTCGGCCGTCCAGTCCGGTCCCTTGACGGCGATCCGGGCGACCCGCCGACTCCCCGCCGCCAGCAGGAACTCCGTGCCCTGCGGCGAGCGCCACCACGTCCACCCCACCGTGTCCTGCTCGAACCGGCTGCACGCCCGGCCCGGACCGCCGCCCGTGCGCTGCGGGCCCCGGGCGTTCGGCAGCAGCACGGCGGTCGCGGCGCTGCCCTCGCCGTTCCAGCGGTCGGCGCGCAGGCACACCCAGGACGCCGCGCCCGCGTTCTGCGGCAACTGCTGGACGGCGAAGGCCCAGAGGTTGAGCTGCTTGACGCCGGGGCTGCCGTCCGGCACCGCGCAGCCGGCGCGTGCCCAGGCCGCCAGCGCGTCCGGGCCGACCGCCTCGCGGGGCTGCCGGGCCGGCTGGGTGCGGTCCGGGGGTGGCGTGTAGCTGAGGTGGGCGGGGACGAGCCCGCCGAGGTCGGCCAGCAGGAAGGCGTGCTTCTCCGCGATGGCGGGGGAGGAGCGCAACTGGAGCACCGTGGCGCCCTGGCAGTCCGCGAACGCGCCCGGGAAGTTCGAAGCGGGCGGACTCGTACCTGGTGAACTCGTGCCGGGCGGACTCGTAGTGGGCGGACTCGTACCGGGCAAGCGCGAACCGGGCGTACCGGGCGAACCGGAGCCCGGGGAGCCCAACGGGCCGGCACCCGGCGCCGCACCCGGTGTCGGGGCCGTCACGCCGTCCACCCGGTCCAGGGGTTTCGCGGGCGCGTCGGGCTGGTCGAGCCGACGCGTCTCGGCCGCGTCGATCCAGGGCGCGAGCAGATAGCGGGCGGTGGCCCCCTGGCGGTGCAGGACCACCGCGCCGGCGGTGGTGACGGAGGAGTCGTCGGCGCGGGCGAGGTCCAGCCCGCCGCCGGGCCCGTCGGTCCAGCGGGCGAGCCTCGCGCCGTCGTACAGCACCACCACGGCCGCGCCGTCGACCGTGCCCGCGAACAGCAGGTGGGCCGGGCTCTGCGGCGGGGTCGTTCCGGTGCCGGGTTCGGCCGCTGTCCGCGGACCGGGGCGGGCCCAGGCGGCGAGCGCCCGGCCGAGCAGGGCGGTGTCGTCGCGCCGGTCGCCCCGGGCGGGCCAGGCGAGGAAGTCGATCCGGGCGGTGTGCTGCCACTGGTCCGGGGCCGCCCGGAGCAGCCCGGCCGGGTCGGGCGCCGTCCCGCTGGGCGGGGCGGCGAGCGGACGGGTGGGCGCCCCGGCCGGGGCCGGAGCGCCCGAACCGGCCAGCACGGCGGCCGTCGTGGTGAGCGCGAGGGCGGCCACCACGAGCGAGGCGCCGAAGGCCCGGCGGCGGCGCAACAGGTCGGTCGGCTGGACGCGCACCGCGCACGGGTCGAAGGCGGGCAGGCCCGGCTCGGGCCCGACGGAGAGCTTCGCGGCCTCGGTGACGGCCCGGTCGGGCGCGGTCACACCGGCCTGCCGCAGCACGTCGGCGGCCTGTCCGGGCGTCAGTTCCTCCACGGCCAGCAGGGCGAACGCCGACCGGGTGGCCGGGTCCAGGGCGGTCAGTTCCCGGTCCAGCGCCGCGTCCCGTTCACCACCGCCGGGGGTGAACAGCCGCAGTCCCCAGACCCGGGGTGTCAGCAGCCGGTCGGCGGGCCGGGGGTGCAGGGCGGTCCGCAGCACCCGCAGCCGCAGGGCGGCGTACAGCGGGTCCTCGTCGACGCCCGCCGGCTCCTCCCGCCGGGTCCAGCGGGACGGCAGGGCGCGCTGGACGGCGGCGTGCGCGGCGAGCACCCGGCTGTGCCGGTCCCGGTCGGCCGGCAGGGCCAGGTAGGCCAGCCGGACCAGTCGCCGGTAGTGGCGCACCAGGGTCGCCTCGGCGCGGGCCACCGGGCGCGCCGTCGCGCCCCGGGGCGGTGCTCCGCCGTCTATCCGTCCTGCCAACGAGTCCTCCCGGAGCCGGCTGTGTGTGGTGGCGGACGGTCCAACGAGTCGATCATGTGATGGTTGCGCCGTTCGGGGCGGAGTTCCGCGATTCGGCGGCGGCGCGCTCGGTGATCCGGCGGACCATCCCGCCGAAGACGAAGGCGTGGAACGGCGCCACCGACCACCAGTACGCGTGGCCGGCCAGCCCGTGCGGGTGGAACAGTGCCCGCTGCCGGTAGCGGCTGCCGCCGAGGCCGTCCGGGGTGACCGACAGCTCCAGCCAGGCCAGACCGGGCAGCCGCATCTCGGCGCGCAGCCGCAGCAGCCGTCCGGGCTCGATCTCCTCCACCCGCCAGAAGTCCAGCGAGTCGCCGACCCGCAGCCTCGCCGGGTCGCGTCGGCCCCGGCGCAGTCCGACGCCGCCGGCCAGCCGGTCGAGCCGGCCGCGCAGGGCCCAGGCGAGCGGGAAGGAGTACCAGCCGTTCTCGCCGCCGATGCCCTCCACCACCTGCCAGAGCGCCTCCGGCGGCGCGGCCACCCGGCGCTCCCGGACATCCTGGTAGAGGCTGCCGCCGGCCCAGTCCGGGTCGGTGGGCAGCGGGTCGCTCGGCGCGCCGGGCAGGCTGGCGGAGGACCAGCGGGTGGCCACCTCGGCGTCCCTGATCCGCCGCAGCGCCAGGCGCACCGCCCGGTCGAAGCCGGTCAGGCCGCCGGGTGGGTCGGGCACGTACCGGGCGAGGTCGTGCTCGCCGCAGACCACCTCGTGCCGCAGTGACTCCACCAGCGGGCGGGCGAGCGGGTTGGGGACGGGCGTCACCAGGCCCACCCAGTGGCTGGAGAGCCGGGGGGTGAGCACCGGCACGGCCACGATCAGGCGGCGCGGCAGTTCGGCGACGGCGGCGTAGCGCTCCATCATCTCGCGGTAGGTGAGGATGTCGGGGCCGCCGATGTCGAAGGCCCGGTCCACGTCCGGCGGCAGCCGCGCCGCCGCGGTGAGGTAGTGCAGCACGTCCCGGACGGCGATCGGCTGGATCCTGGTGCCGACCCAGTTCGGCGTGACCATCACGGGCAGCCGTTCGGTGAGGTAGCGGAGCATCTCGAAGGAGGCGGACCCGGATCCGATGATCACCGCCGCCCGCAGTTCGGCGGTCGGCACCCCGCCCGCCCGCAGCTGCCGGCCGACCTCGGCGCGGGAGCGCAGGTGCGGGGAGAGCTCGGCGGCCGGGACCCCGGCCGGGTTGATGCCGCCCAGGTAGACGATCCGGCGCACGCCCTCGCGGGCCGCCGCTTCGCCGAAGGCCCGCGCGGCGGCCCGGTCGGTCGCCTCGAAGTCGGGGCCGGTGCCCAGCGAGTGGACCAGGTAGTAGGCGACGTCGATGCCGGCGAACGCCCCGGCCAGCGAGTCGGGCCGGGTGACGTCCCCGGCGGTGGCCTCGACCTCGGGCCGCCAGGGGTGGTCGCGCAGCCGCCCCGGGTCGCGGACCAGGCAGCGGACGGAGTGCCCGGCGGCCAGCAGCTCCGGGACGAGCCGGCCGCCGATGTAGCCGGTGGCGCCCGTGACCAGGCAGCGCAGCGGGGATTCGGGGGTGCTCGGTCCGGCCATGGCGCCTCCAGGGAGCGTCGGGTGCGGTCGCGGGGCTCGGCGCCACCGCCCGGGGAGGTCACGGCCCCGGGGCCCGGTCCGGGTGTCACCGGCCGGGGCGGCCGGCCGGTCGCGGTCTCCGCCGGTCCCGCCGTCGCCGCCCTCTCCGTCAGCTTGGCCGCCCGCCGCCCGGGTCGCCACAGCACCCGGTCTCGCGGCGGCGCCGTCCCGCGCCGTCCACCCCGGCGGCGCCGTCCCGCACCGGCAGCACCGGTCCGCGCCCGGCAGCGCCGTCCCGCACCGGCCGCCCCCGGGAGCGGAGGTCCGCACGGATCCGCGGCAGTCCGCGGATCGCGGCAATCCGCCGGCCCGTCCGCTCCGAACAGACGATGCCGACACCCGTACGACAGCCCGCCGCGGACCGATCGCGCCGGGCACCGGAGGACCCGTATGCCAAGGAACTGCCCGCCGGGCAGGCCACCCGCCCGTCCTTCCGGGCCGGTCGCCCGCGCCGACCACCGTGGGAAGGTGACCAGGTGAGTACCGTCGTACACCTGGCCGGCCCGCAGCGGCGCCGACCGGATCTCAAGGAACTGATGGCCAGGACGGCGTTCGGTGACCAGGACGCCTTCGCCGCCCTCTACGACGCCGTGGCGGGGCAGGTGCTCGGCCTGGTCCGGCGGGTGCTGCGCGACCCGGCGCAGTCGGAGGAGGTCACCCAGGAGGTCATGCTGGAGGTCTGGCGCACCGCCGCGCGGTACCGGCCGGACCGCGGCGAGGTGCTGGCCTGGGTGCTGACCATGGCCCACCGGCGGGCCGTGGACCGGGTCCGGGCCGCGCAGGCCGCGGCCGACCGCGACCAGCGGGCCGCGGCCAAGGCCTACGCCCCGGTCTTCGACGAGGTCGCCGAGCAGGTCGAGGGCCGGCTGGAGCGGGAGCAGGTCAGGCGGTGCCTGCGGATGCTCACCGAGCTGCAGCGGGAGTCGGTCACGCTCGCGTACTACCGGGGTTTCTCCTACCCGGAGGTGGCGGACCTGCTCGCCACCCCGCTCGGCACGATCAAGACCCGGATGAGGGACGGCCTCATCCGGCTGCGCGACTGCCTGGGGGTGGCGTCATGACCGTCGCGGCGGACCTGCACACGCTCACCGGCGCGTACGCGGCCCACGCCCTGCCCGCGGCCGAGCGGGAGGCGTTCGAGCGCCACCTCGCCCAGTGCCCGGCCTGCGCCCAGGAGGTGGCCGAGTTCGCCGCCACGCTGGCCCGGCTCGGCGCCGCCGAGACCGTCACCCCGCCCCCCGAGCTGCGCGCGCGCGTGCTGGGCGGCATCGCCTCCGTCCGTCAGCTCGCACCGCAGGCCGGCGCCGAGCCGGACGGCGACCCCGGGCGGCCGGGGCGGTGGCGGCGCCGCTGGCCGAAGTTCGCCCTCGCGGCCTCGGTCGCCGTCGCCGCGGCGCTCGGCGGTCTCGCCGTCCAGCAGCACGACCGGGCCGAGCAGGCGCGTTCGCAGGCCGCCCGACTGCAACAGCAGCAGGCCGACCTCGGGACGCTGCTCACCGCCCCCGACGCCAGGACCGCCACCGCGAAGACCACCGCCGGCTCCGGGGTCGGCACCGTGGTCTGGTCGGAGAGCAAGGGGCAGGCCGGGTTCCTGGCCGCCGGGATGCCGGCACTGCCGGCCGGCAAGACCTACGAGATCTGGTTCAACGACGCCGGGACGATGCGCCCGGCCGGGCTGATGCCGGGCACCCACGGTTCGCTGCTGCTCGACGGCCCGCTCGACGGCGCCGCGGGCATCGGGGTCACCGTGGAACCGGCCGGCGGCTCTCCGCACCCCAGCGGCACGCCCGTGCTGCTGCTGCCGTTCACCTGACCGGCCCGCGGCCCGCCGCCCGGACGGCACCACGCCGCCCGGACGGCGGGCCCCGACCGCGCCGTCCACGACTCCGTCCGAAGGTCCAATCCGCTCCGCCGGTGGCTACGAACCACCAGTGCACGCGAGCGACGTCCGGCACCCGGCCGGGCGCGCGACCTGGAGGGGAAGACCTGTGGACACGTCCAGCGCAGTCTCCACCGCGGCGGCGGTCGGCCGTCCGAGGCGGCCGGCCGACGGCGGCCGGCGGATCGCCGTGGTGGGGGCCGGGGTCGCCGGCCTGACGGCCGCCCACGAGCTGACCCGGGCAGGCGCCCACGTCGAGCTGTTCGAGGCCGACGCCCGGCTCGGCGGCCACGCGCACACCCAGGTGGTCACCGCCTCCGACGGTCGGACCGTCCCGCTCGACACCGGATTCCTGGTCCACAACCGGCGCACCTACCCGGAACTGACCCGGTTGTTCGCCGAGCTCGGTGTCGAGACCCGGGAGAGCGACATGAGCATGTCGGTGAGCTGCGAGGGCTGCGGGCTGGAGTACGCCGGCTCGCGCGGTCCGGCCGGGCTGCTCGCCAGACCGGGCAGCCTGCTGCGCGGCCCCTACCTGCGGATGCTGGCGGAGATCCCGCTGTTCCACCGCCGGGCCCGCCGACTGCTCGCCGACCCGTCGGGCCGTGACCAGACCCTGGGCGAGTTCCTGCGGGAGGGCGGGTTCACCGCGTACTTCATCGGTCACTTCATGACCCCGCTGGTCTCCGCCGTCTGGTCCTGCGCCCCGGACCTCGCCGGGGAGTACCCGGCCCGCCACCTGTTCGCCTTCCTGAACAACCACGGCCTGCTCAGCGTCACCGGCTCACCGACCTGGCGCACCGTGGTCGGCGGCTCCCGCACCTACGTGGAGCGGATCGCCGAGCGGATCGCCGTGGTGCACCGCGCCGCGCCGGTCCGGGCGGTGCGCCGTCACCCCGACGGTGTCACGGTGATCACCGAGGACGGGCAGCGCCACCGGGCCGAGGCGGTGGTCGTCGCGACCCACGCCGACCAGGCGTTGCGCCTGCTCGCCGACCCGACGCCGGCCGAACGCGAGATCCTCGGCGCGTTCACCTACTCGCGCAACCCCACCGTGCTCCATCACGACGCCGGGCACCTCCCGAGCGCCGTCTGGGCCCGCGCGTCCTGGAACTACCGGATGACCGACTGCCACGGCGCCGCCGAAGGCGTCCGGGTCAGCTACCACCTCAACCGGCTGCTCGGCCTCGGCACCCGCGAGGACTACGTCGTCACCCTCAACGAGGACCGGCACCGGCCGGTGCCCGAGGCACAGGTGGTCTCCCGCACGGTCTACGAGCACCCGGTCTACACCCTGGAGGCGGTGGCCGCCCAACGCCGGCTGCCCGAACTCGCCACCGGACGGACCGCCTACGCGGGGGCCTACCAGGGCTGGGGGTTCCACGAGGACGGTTGCCGCTCCGGGCTGGCCGCCGCCCGGACCCTGCTCGGGGCGAGGGCGTCGTGACCGGGACCGCGCCGGCCGTACCGAACGACGCGGCCCGCGCCCCGGGCGCGGGCGAGCTGCCCGGGCCATGGGGCGCCGCGCTGTACGAGTGCCGGATCACCCACGTCCGGACCGTCCCGCTCCGGCACACCTTCGAGCACCGCGGCTACCTGTGGCTGGTCGACCTCGACCACCTGCCCCGCCTGCCCCGTCCGTTGCGCCCGCTGGCCCGGTTCCGCGCGGCCGACCACCCCGGGGCTCCCGGGGCCGGGCTGCGCGGCAACCTCGATGCCTACCTCCGCGGACACGGCGTCGACCTCGACGGAGGCCGGGTCCTGATGCTGACCCAGGCCCGCTCGTTCGGCCACGTGTTCAACCCGCTCACCGTCTACTGGTGCCACGACCGGGCGGGCCGCCCGGTCTGCACGGTCGCCGAGGTGCACAACACCTACGGCGGTGACCACCGCTACCTGCTGCTCCCGGACCACCGGGGCCGGGCGCGCACCGCCAAGGAGTTCTACGTCTCGCCGTTCTTCCCGGTGGACGGCGAGTACCGGATGACGCTGCCCGAGCCCGGCGACCGGCTCGACCTGACCGTCGGACTGGAGCGCACGGGCGGGCGGGAGTTCACCGCCACCGTGCACGGGGTGCGCGCGCCGGCCTCGGCGCTCGGCCTGCTGCGCGCGGTGCTGCGCCACCCGTTCTCCACGCTCGCGGTCAGCGCGCACATCCGCTACCAGGGCATCCGGCTGCTGCTGCGCGGGCTGCCCGTCCAGCCCCGCGCAGGCCACGTCCGTCCGGTCCGGCCCCGCCGCGGCCGCCACCCCCTCGGCCTGCTCCGCTTCGGCCGTCCCCGTTCCCGGAGAGAGGTCCACCAGCCGTGACCGCACCCACCCGAACCCCCGTCACCGCGTCACCCGTCGTACCCGTGGTACCGGCCGTACCCGAGGTCGACCCGGTGCGCTGGCCGGACGTGGCCGCGGTGCCGCGCGTGCCGGTCCGGGCGGCCGCCGCCGGTCTGCTGCTGCGTCGTGCGGCGCGGCAGCGCGGCCTGCGGGTCGAGCGGCCCGACAGTCGCCTCCCGGGCGACGGCCGGCCCGACGGCCACCTGTCCGACGGCGGCCTGCCCGACGCGCCGGTCACGGAGGGCCCGGTCACGGACGCGCCGGTCCTGCGGCTGCACCGGCCGGACGCCTTCCGGCACCGGGTCGGCGCCGGCGGCCTGATCGGCTTCGGCGAGGCCTACCAGGCCGGCGACTGGGACGCGCCCGACCTCGTGGGGCTGCTGACGGCGCTCGCCACCGCACCCCAGACGCTCGTCCCGGCGGGCACGGCCCGGCTGCGCCCGCTGCTCCTCCGCAGGCCCCCCGCCACCGACCTGGGCACCGTCGAGAACGCGCAGCGCAACATCCGGCGGCACTACGACCTGTCCAACGAGCTCTTCGGACTCTTCCTCGACCCGACCATGACCTACTCCTCGGCGATCTTCCCGCTCGGCCCGGACGGCTCGCCGCAGGCCGAGTGGTCCACCCTCGCCACCGCGCAGCGCCGCAAGATCGACCGGCTGCTCGACCTGGCCGCGGTCGGCCCCGGCAGCCGGGTGCTGGAGATCGGCACCGGCTGGGGCGAACTGGCGCTGCGGGCCGCCGACCGGGGCGCGACCGTTGTCAGCCTCACCCTGTCCGAGGAGCAACTGGCCCTCGCCCGCCGCCGGATCGCCGACGCCGGCCACGCCGGGGCGGTCGACGTCCGGCTCTGCGACTACCGGCAGGTCCGGGGTCAGTACGACGCCGTGGTCAGCGTCGAGATGATCGAGGCGGTCGGGCAGCGGTACTGGCCGGTCTACTTCGCCACCCTGGACCGGGTGCTCGCGCCGGGCGGCCGGGTGGCGCTCCAGTCCATCACCATGCCGCACGAGCGGATGCTCGCCTCGGCCGGCACCTACACCTGGATCCACAAGTACGTCTTCCCCGGCGGCCAGATCCCCTCCGGCCGGGCGCTCGCCCGGGCCGCGGCCCGGCACAGCGGCCTGCTGCTCGCGGACTCCCACGGCTACGGCCCGCACTACGCGCAGACCCTGCGGCTCTGGCGCGAGCGCTTCGCCGAACGGGCCGACGAGGTGGCCGCGCTCGGGTTCGACCAGGTGTTCCGCCGTACCTGGGAGCTGTACCTGGCGTACTCCGAGGCGGGCTTCCGCAGCGGCTACCTGGACGTGCGACAGCTGCTCTTCACCCGGCCCGGCGAGGTCGACCCGCGCCCCGTCCCCGTCCCCGTCCCCGTCCCCCGCCCCGGGGGCGGGGCGTGAACGCCGCCGCCTTCGCGGTCAACCTGGCCGCCACGGCGGGCGCGGCCCTCGCCGTGATGCTCGCGGCCTTCGTCACGGGCGTCCGGACCGGCCGCCACCGGGGCGTCGACGTCGCCTGGGGCCTGGCCTTCACGGCCGTCGCGCTGACCGGCTTCGGCCTGTCCGCCGGACACGGTGACTGGTCCCGCCGCGCGCTCGCCACCGCGCTGGTGACGGTCTGGGGCGTGCGGCTGTCGGTGCACATCGGCCGGCGCGGGCGGGGCGCGCCCGAGGATCCGCGCTACGCCCGCATGCTGGCCAAGGCCCCGCCGGAACGCCGGACGGCGTACGCGCTGCGCAAGGTCTACCTGCTCCAGGCGGCCCTCGCCTGGTTCGTCTCGCTGCCGGTGCAGGCGGCGCAGTACCTGCCGGGCCCGCCGGGCGCGGTGGTGTGGGCGGGCGTCGGGCTCTGGGGCTTCGGCCTCCTCTTCGAGGCGGTGGGCGACCACCAGCTCGCCCGCTTCCGGGCCGACCCGGCCAACCGGGGCCGGGTGCTGGACCGGGGGCTCTGGGCCTGGACCAGGCATCCGAACTACTTCGGGGACGCCTGCGTCTGGTGGGGCCTGTTCCTGCTCGTGGCCGACGCCCCGGTGGGCTGGGCCTTCGTCGGCAGCCCGCTGCTGATGACGTGGCTGCTGGCGTTCGGCAGCGGGCGACCGATGCTGGAGCGGCAACTGGGCGTCACCAAGCCCGGCTGGGCCGAGTACACCGCCCGGACCAGTTCGTTCCTGCCGCGGCCGCCGCGCGGCCGGGCCGGGGTCCGACCGCGCGGCTCCGGACCGGATGCCGCCGGGGGGCGGTGACGGCTCGGCCGTCCGACCGGACCGCCGTACGCTGTGAGAGGAGCGTTCGACGGCAGGGCCGTTGGTCCCGGGATGTCAGCACCTTGGCCCCTGGCCAGGGGCCCGGCCGGGAGCGATGCTCCAGGTACCGGGCCGGACGGCGGTCGTCCGGCGGACAGCGGCTCGTGGACGAGGTGACCGGCGTGCGGCATGCCACCGTCGAATCAGTGATGACCAGCCCCGTGGTGCGGATCGCGCCCGAGACCGGGTTCCGGGAGATCGTCGCGCTGTTGGCCGAGTACGACATCACCGGGGTCCCGGTGGTGGACGCCGACGGGCGGCCGCTCGGCATCGTCTCCGAGGCGGACCTGCTGCTCACCCTGGCGGCCCAGGAGGACCAGGGCAGCATGCTGCCGCCGCCCGAGCTGACCCGGACCGGTCCGGACGGGGCCGTCACCGCCGCGGACCTGATGACCGGCCCGGCGGTGTGCACCACGCCCGGTACCAGCGTGGTCGTGGCGGCCCGGCTGATGAGCCGGCACGGGGTGAAGCGGCTTCCGGTGCTGGACGAGGACGGCCGGGTGTTCGGCATGGTGAGCCGGGGTGACCTGCTGCGCGTCTTCCTGCGTGAGGACCGGGTGATCCGCCGCGAGATCGTCGAGGAGGTGCTCGGCCGGATCGAGGGGGTGAGCCCGGCCGAGGTCGGCGTGGAGGTCGACCAGGGCCATGTGGTGCTCAGCGGCAGTGTGCCCGCGCCGCACCTCGTCCCGATCGTGCTGAACCTGTGCCGCTCGGTGGACGGCGTCGTGTCGGTCACCGACCGCCTGGGCAGCACCGAGGTCCCCGTCGTCATCGGCTGACGACTCCCGTCGCCGCTGCCGCCTTCCTGCGCCGCTTCCGCCTTCCTGCGCCGGTCACGTCTCCCGGTGACTCCGCGCGGTCCGGGTCGCCCGGTCCCCGGACCCGGAGCGTCCGGTTCGCATACTGCGGAGGGTATCGGGTACATCACTCTCAGTGTGTGGCGACGCGGGGTCGCCGACGCTCAGGGTTACCGGGGAGGCGGCCGTGGCAGTCGTGTTCGACGCGGATTTCACTTCGACCAGGCAGTGGGTGGCGGGCCGCAGCAGCGCCTATCCCCGGATGGGGCCGACCAACCGGGGCGATCACAAGCTCGACTTCCTGAGTCGTGCCTACTGCCCCGGCGGGGTGTTCACCGCCGTCCGGCGGCACGGCGGCGAGCTGTGGACGTGCAGCCTGCTGACCACCGAGGGCAGCCCGGAGGCGTTCCAGGTCCGCACCGGCGACGTCCTCACCGCGCGGGTCACCCTGCCCGTCGAGCTGGGCGCCTGGCCGGCCATCTGGACCTGGCGGGACGGCGGCAACGAGGTGGACGTCTTCGAGTACCACCCCGACAACCCGGACCTGCTGGAGATCTCGAACCACGTCCGCGGCGGCTTCCGGTACTGGCACGGGGCCGACGCCGGGATAGCCCCGGGCGCGACCTTCGACCTGCGGGCGGTGCTGGGCTCCTACTCGGTGGACTGGTTCGTCGGCGACACGCTCGTGCACGCCGACCGGCGCGGGGTCGGGCCGGACTTCCACGCGTACCTGATCGTCAACCTCTCGGTGGCGGACGGCACCTATCACGACCGGCCGGCGGCGGCGGGGCCGGACCGGCTGAGCTGGGCGTGCCACAGCCTGCGGGTCGAGCGCTGACGCCGCCGCCGGAGCGCGCGTTCGGTAGGCGATCCCCGGCACGCGGCCCACGGCTGACGGCTCGCGGCCCCGGGCTCACCGCTCCCGGCTCACCGCTCCGGGGGGAACGTCGCCGTGACCAGTCCGCGTGGGCCGGTGCGCTGGAACCAGACCACCCGCCGGTGCGGGCCGATGTAGGCGGGGTGCGTCACGTACAGGTCGTCGCGCGGCGCCCGTTCGTTGCCGGGCGCGAGGGCGGCGTCCACGGCGTCGGCGGCGATGGCGGCCAGCAGCGCGTGGGCGGTGGCGGTGGCCGCCGCTGGCGCGATGGCGAGCGCGGTGAGCTCCTCCCAGAGCCGGGTGGACACGTAGAAGATCGGCGAGTGCCGCAGGGCCGGGTGCAGCTGTCGGTCCTCGTAGCGGCGGAGCACCCCGGCCGCGACGAGCCGCTCGCGGTCGTCGGCCGGCGGGTGGTGGTCCATGGGCCGCAACGCTACCCCGACCGGTCCGGTCGGCGCGCCGGGAGCGTTTTCTCAGGCAATCATCAGGTCGGCCCGAGGGCCGCGGGCGCACGATGGTGATAGGACGCCGATGACCTCGATAGGCCCTGCGGGGCCGGAGGAGGAGGCCGAGATGGGGCACTGGAACGGTCCGCGCCACGGTCACGGTCACATGTGGGGCGGCTGGGGCTTCGGCCTGATGATGTTGGTGTCGCTGGTGGTCCTGGTGGTGCTGGTGCTGGTGGCCGTCGCCCTGGTCCGCCATCTCTCCCGGGGTTCACGGCCGGTGTCGCCCGCGCCGTGGGGAGCGGGCGGGCAGGTCGGGGCGGCGGGGCCGCCGCGGGCGGTGTCACCGACGGCGGAGCACCTGCTGGCCGAGCGGTTCGCGCGCGGGGAGATCGACGCGGAGGAGTACCGACAGCGTCTGGACGTCCTGCGGGGCGCGAACGGCCCGGGTGCGAACAGTCCGGGTGCGAATGGTCCGGGTGGGGGTGTCACGGGGGAGCCGCCCGGCGGCGGATGACGGCAGCGGGCCCGCCGCTCGCGCGGCGGGCCCTGCCGGTGCCCGGAGGTGTCTACTCGACGACGAGCTCCACCGGGATGTTGCCGCGGGTGGCCCGGGAGTAGGGGCAGACCTCGTGCGCCTGCTTGACCAGCAGCTCGCCCGCCTCGCCGGCGAGCGCGTCCGGCAGCTCGACCCGCAGGACCACCGCGAGGCCGAAGCCGGCGCCGTCCTTGCCGATCGAGACCTCGGCCGTGACCGAGACCTCGCTGGTGTCGACGCGGGCCTGCCGGCCGACCAGGCCCAGGGCGCTCGCGAAGCAGGCCGCGTAACCGGCCGCGAACAGCTGCTCGGGGTTGGTGCCCTGGCCGCTGCCGCCGAGGGCGGGCGGCATCGCCAGCGCCAGGTCCAGCTGCCCGTCGGAGCTGACAGCGCGGCCCTCTCGGCCGTTCGCGGTGGCCACTGCGGTGTAGAGCGCGTCCATGGATCTGGTCCCTTCCGTCCTGCGTCAGTACTGCTTCTGTCCCCGGCGGCCCGGTGGGGCCGCCTTCCGAAGACAAGTAGAGCACGCAATTGAATTGCGCACAACTGAATGGCGCATGCGATCGGTACCATGGGGCCATGGCCATGCCCCCCGAGACCGCTTCCCCCGCGACCGCCGCTGTCGACGCCGCCCGCTCCGGGCCGACGGACGCCGGCCCGCTCCTCGGCGAGCGGCCGCCGCGTGACGAGGACCTGCCGCGTGACGAGGACCTGCTCCGCCTCGACCAGCAGATCTGCTTCTCGCTGAACGCCGCCTCGCGCGCGTTCGGCGGTGTCTACCGCGTCCTGCTCAAGGACCTGGGTCTCACCTACCCCCAGTACCTGGTCATGCTGGTGCTCTGGGAGCACGGCGAACTGCCGGTGAAGCGGATCGGCGAGCATCTGCGACTGGACTCCGGCACCCTCTCGCCGCTGCTCAAGCGGCTGGAGGCGGCCGGCCTGGTCCGCCGCGAGCGCAGCCCCGAGGACGAGCGTTCCGTCACCGTGAGCCTCACCGACGCCGGACGCGAACTGCGCGACCGGGCCGGGCAGGTGCCGCGCAGGCTGCTCACCGCCACCGGCCTGCCGGTCGAGGACCTGGCGGCCCTGCGCGTCCTGCTCAACCGGGTCACGGGTGCGCTGGACTCGGCGCTGTCGGCCGACGGCGCCGGGGGCTGAGCCACCCCGGCGCCCGGTGCGGGTGCCGGCCGCTCCGGACACGTCCGTCCGGTCTGCCGGGGCGGCAGCACCTCGCGCCGGGCGGACCCGCGCGGATGGTCAACGGACGCACCAGGAGGCCGCCCGCCGGAGACGGGTCCGGCGGCGACTTCCCGGCGATCCTCGCCTGCCGGGCCCGGGGGGAACGGCGGGCGTCACGCGGCGGTCCGCCCGTTCAGGCGGTCCGCTCGTTCACGCAGATGATGTTCCCTTCGCTGTCCTTGAACCAGGCCGCCCGCATGCCCTCGGCCTCCACGACGCCGTTGACCGTCTTCAGTCCCGGCAGGTCGTACTCCTCGAACGTGACCCCGCGGTCGCGCAACGTCGCCATCTCGCCGTCGAGGTCGGTGACCTTGAAGCTGGCGAGGGTGTGCGCGGCCTGCCCGGCGCTCGGCGTCTCGTAGATGCCGAACTCCGTGCCGCCGCATTCGAAGCTGACCTCCTGCGGGTTCTCGTCGGTGAGCTTCAGACCGAGGGTGTCGGTGTAGAAGCGCTTCGCCCGGGCCAGGTCCGCCGCCGGGATGATGGCCACCAGTGGTGCGTCTCCAAGCATTGCCATCGCCTCCTCCCTCCAGGCTAGTGCGCTGACGGCGGAAGGTCGCGGGAGGGCCCAGGGGGCACGACACGGCGGGTTCTCGCGGGTGCCTACCCGTCCCTCAGGACGATGATCCCCACCGGGGATCGGGCGGAAGTCCCCTGTTACGGTGGCCCGATGGCATTGGTCAGGCAGGTCCAGGTCACCTTCGACTGCGCGGAACCCGAGCGCGTCGCCCGCTTCTGGTGCGAGGTGTTGGGGTACGTCGTGTCGCCGCCTCCGCGGGGATTCGCCACGTGGGAGGACCACCACCGCTCGCTGCCGCCCGAGAAGCGGGGTTCGTGGTTCGCCTGCGGCGATCCCTCGGGCGTGGGTCCGCGCCTGTTCTTCCAGCGCGTCCCCGAGGGCAAGACCGTCAAGAACCGGGTGCACCTCGACGTCCGGGTCGGCACCGGCCTGGTGGGGGAGGAGCGGCTGGCCGCGCTGGAGGCCGAGTGCGCGCGCGTGGTCGCGCTCGGCGGGGTGCGCGTGCGACTGCTCTACGACGGCACCGACTCGTGCATCGTCATGCAGGACATCGAGGGCAACGAGTTCTGTCTGGACTGAGTGCCCGTCACGCCGGCGAGCCGTCCGCCACCTCCCGCGTCGCAGGGGGGCGGCGGACCGGCGTCGCCGGGCGCACCGTCGACGAGGGCCTGGTCACCACCCGTGCGGCACCCGCTCCAGGACGCCCCCGGCGAAGACCTCGTAGAGCGGCAGCGTCTCCAGGTGCACATAGCCGATGTGGCAGTCACAGACCGGCAGCGGGCAGGACCGGACGCGCAGTTGGGCCCGGTAGGAGCCGTCGTAGAGGTTGCCGAGTTCGTCGCGGACGAAATGGCAGCGGCGGACGGTGCCGTGGCCGTCCACCGAGAGCACGGATTCACCGGTGCGGCAGGGGCGGCCGGCGCTCGGGTGGGCGTGCCGGCTGTAGCCGAAGTGCTGGTCCACGGCCGTCCAGTCGGCGGCCTCGGCGTCGGTGTAGTCGAGGCCCTCCGCGGCGTTGATCCACAGGTAGACGGCGGGATCGAGCGCGGCACGAAGTCGGCGCGCCTCCGCGAGGTGGTCGGGGCGGCCCACCACACCGACGCTGTAGCGCACACCGAGCGCGTCCAGCTCGCGACACTTGGCGAGGAAGCGTTCGTGCGTGACCTGCCCGGGGTGGTACGTCACCCAGAGTGCCAGGGTGTCGGGATCGGCCTCGGCCAGCCAGTCGGTGCGGCAGCTGAGGTTCGTCTGGATCGCCACCCGGCGCACGTGCGGCAGCCGGCTCAGCTCGACCATCGCCCGCCGGTACCAGGACCGTACGAGGCCCTCTCCCCAGGGGGTGAAGAGCACCGAGAGGGTGTCCCCGGAACCGGCCCGCCCGGCGGCCCAGGCGGTGAACCGCTCCAGCGCGGCCCGGTCGGCCCGCAACTGCTCGGGGGAGTCACGCCGCTTGGCGAACGGGCAGTACGGGCAGTCGTAGTCGCAGGAGGACAGCGGGCCCCGGTAGAGCAGGGACAGGTCGACCCCGCCTGCCTGTTCGCCGCCCGGTTCGCCGTCCGACCCGGGTCGCGGAGCCGGCCCGGGTGCGCGGCCGGGTACGCCGTCGGGGTCGGGTACGCCGTCGGGGCCGGATGGGTACGCGGGGCCGGGCCGGGAGCGGTCGGTGGCCGGGCGGGGTGCGGGCATGCCGAGGAAGGTCATTTCGCCTCGTACTCGGTCATCAGCCGGTGGACCTCGGGGGAGAACAGCATCGGACCGGCCGCGTCCGAGTGCGCCAACCCCTCCGGCGAGAGCACCAGGCGGGACTCGTCCGGTGCGAGCCAGCCCCGGGCCCCGAACACGGCCAGCTCGGCCGGGAAGTCCTCGGCGGGGGTGCTGCCGAACCGGGCGTGGTACTCCGCCACGGGCATGCCCTCCGCCTGGAGCAGCGACTGGACGAGATGCCGGCGGCGGGCCTCCTCGGGTGTCTGGTACCGGCCGACCTCGGCGTGCCGGAAGTCGGTGGTGGCCACGTAGTCGTCGATGATGCCGCGCACTTCGGTGGCGTTGACCGCGTAGTCGAAGGAGTAGTGCAGCCGGGAGGTGTAGGAGCGGGCTCCGCAGCCGAGGCCGACCATGCCGTCGGTCTGGCAGGCGTACTCGTCGCTCCCGGCCTGGGGGGAGGCGGCACGCCGGAACATCCGCATCGACACCTGCTGGTAGCCGTGCGCGAGCAGGTGGTCGCGGCCGGTCCGGTAGAGCGCGAGCCGGCGGGTGTCCCAGGCGGCCGGGCTCTCCTGCTCGCCGCGCCGGGCCAGGCCGGTCAGCGGTCGGACGTACAGGGGGTAGAGGTACAGCTCCTCGGGTCGCCAGGCCAGCGCGGCGTCCAGTGAGCGCAGCCAGCCGGCCTCGGTCTGGCCGTCGATGCCGTAGATGAGGTCGATGTTGAGGACGGGGAACCCGGCGGCGCGGATCCGACCGAGGGCGGCCTCGACGTCGGCGCGCCGCTGCGGGCGGACGGCGGAGCGGGCCTCCTCGTCGAGGAACGACTGCACGCCCAGGCTCAGCCGGGTGGCGCCGCGGGCGACCAGTACCTCCAGCCGGTCGGCGGTGGCGGTGGCGGGGGAGGCCTCCACGGACAGCGGGACCGCCCGCAGATCGGCGCCCATCCGCAGCTCGGCGATGTCGCAGAGCCGCTCCAGCTCGGCGGCGGTGAGGTAGGTGGGTGTGCCGCCGCCGAACGCCGCGAGGGCGAACCGGGCGTCGTCGTCCAGCGCTTCGCGGACGGTGGCGGCCTGCCGGTCGAGCGCGTCCAGGTAGGCGGTGGTCAGGCCCTCGGGGCTGCCGATCCGGGTGAACAGGTTGCAGAAGCCGCAGCGGACCTCGCAGAACGGGATGTGCAGGTAGAGCGAGAGCGCGTGCTGCGGCTCGCCGGCCCACAGCTCGCGCAGCGCCGGGCGCTCCGGCAGCGGCCGGTAGGCGGTCTTGTGCGGGTAGGCGTAGACGTACGAGCGGTAGGGCGAGTCGGTCGGCGGGGCCGGTGCCGTGGTCATGCGGTCTCCTCGGCGGTGGGCAGCGGGCCGGTGGGCGTGGGGCCGGTGGGCACCGGGTGGGCCGGCGCCGGGCCGGTGGGTGTCGGGCGGGCGGGGAGGGTGAAGTGCGCGTACGGCACCGTCCAGACCACCTCGTGGCCGATCCGGTGACCGGTGTAGCCGTCCTCGCCGTACGCCGTGCCGTGATCGGAGCAGACGATCGCGAAGCACGGCCGACGGGCGCTCATCGCCGCGAACAACCGGCCGATGTGCGCGTCCACGTACTCCAGGGCGGCGGCGTGGCTCGCACGGGAGTCCCCGTCCTCGCGCGTGCCGCCCGGCAGGTGGAACCAGTTGGGCTGGTGCAGCGCCGAGACGTTGAGGAACAGGAAGAGGGGCTGCCCGGCCGGCTGCGCGGCGGCGACCTGCTCGGCGCACGCGACCTGCGCCTCGAAGGAGGTGGCGGACGGGACACCCATCTCCGGCGCCCAGTGGCTCTCCTGGAAGAGCCCGGGCAGCACCGAGCCGAGCGGACCCTGCTTGTTGAAGAATCCGACGCCGCCGACGCAGACCGTCCGGTACCCGTGCGCGGCGAGCGCGCCCGGCAGGTCGGGCGCGTCGAACACCCAGGTGCGGGGAGCGGTGCTCTCCGACCCGGCGAAGCGGGCGGCGAACAGGCGCGGGTGCGGCCCGCCGGGGGCGGCGGGGGTGGGCAGGAAGCCGGCCAGGATCGCCTGGTGCGCGGCATAGGTGAAGCTGCCCGGGGAGTGCCGGCGCTCCCAGCGGCCGCCGGGGAGGACGGCGGCGAGGTGGGGGATCCGCCCGGCCCGGGCCAACTCCTCGGCCACGTCGAAACGCAGGGTGTCCAGCGTGACCAGAAGCAGGTCGTGGGTCCCCACGACGGCGTTCATGTCGGGTGCGGGTGCGGGTGCGGGTGCGGGTGCGGGTGCGGGTGCGGGTGCGGGCGCTTCGGCCGTCGCCGTCCCGGTCGTGGTGGTCGGTGTCCGGTGCTGGGAGTGCCGCTGGTTCATCGCTTCGGTTCCGTCGGTTCGATCGGTGTGCTGTGCGTCGGCCCGGGCCGCGGACCCGGTCGGTGGAGGGCGGCGAGTTGGGCGGCATAGGTGTCCAGGCCCTCGGCCGGGCTGCCGGGCAGGCCGGTGAGGTTCGGCAGGAGGTCGCCGAAGGCGTTCACCTCACCGACCAGGGCGCGGCGCCAGCCGGCGGTGGGCAGCACGTCGACACCGACCATCGGTGAGCCGGGGAAGCAGGCGGCGGCCCGCTCCGCCGTCTCCAGCAGGTCCGGCCAGGCGGGGCCGGCCGCCTCCCGGGCCAGGGCGAGGCTGCCCCGGGCCCCGCCGAGGTGCAGGTTGGTCATCGGCTGGGAGCTGGTGCGCACCACCACGTGGGTGGCCCGCCCGGCGATCACCACGATCCGGAGGTCCGCCGAGCGACCCGACTGCGAGGCCTTCGGGATCCACTGCTCGACGTGCAGCCCGTCCGGCGCGAGGCGGTCGACCAGCTCGGCCACCTGTCGCTCGTCCCGATAGCGCCGGACCCGCAGCGAATTGTGCAGCTGACCGCCGGCCAGCTCGACCGAGGTGGTGGCCAACACCTGCCCGTGCGGGCCGAACTCCAGCGCCGCCACACCGGAGGCGGAGGAGCCGTGCGCCGGTTTGACGAAGACCCGCCGCATCCCGGCCGTCCGCAGCCGCTCCCGGAGGTCGTCCCAGCCGGTGAGGTCGGCGCCACCGAGCGCGCGGGGCACCGGCACCTCGGCGCCGGCCAGCCGTGCGTGCGCCCGCCGCTTGTCGAACATCACGGCGATCTCCTCCGGATCGCCGAGCACTCGCACCCCAGGTACCCGCGCCACCGCGCGCAGGGCGGCCACCACCCCGGCGTACCAGGCCGCACCGCCCTCCACCCTGGTCGGGGCGTAGGAGGGGCCGAGGGCCGGACCGCGCAGCAGCTCGTCCACGGCCGCGTCCTCACCGGGCGACTCGATCCGCAACAGGCCGCCCCCGGGCAGCGGGAGGCGGCCGCGCAGCACATCGATCCAGGGCAGCACGGCGGGCTCGGGCAGGCCGGCCGCCCGGGCGGCCGCGCTGAACAGCGCCACCCGTCGGTGGCCCGGGTTGCCGAGGACCGTCAGCTGCGCCGGCCGCGCGCCGGCGGGCGCCGTCGAGGCCGCCGGCGGTGTGGCCGTGGGCGGGGCGGTCGTCCGTGGGGTGGTCATTAGAACCGTGACCCGGCTACTCGGCGACCGCGACGTAGCGGTCCTCGGGATCGTCCTCGTCCTCGGGGTCGGAGAGGTCGACGGCCACCCCGGGCAGGGCGTCGCGGAGGCGTTGCTGGAGCTCCTCGGTGAGGTAGTGGTGGTGGAGGTCGAGCGCGCGCAGGTGGGTGAGCGGCTGGCCCTCCAACAGGGCCGCGGCGCCCTCGTCGGAGAGCACGCCCATCGACAGGTCGAGCGACTCCAGTCGCGCCACGACCGGGGCGTGGGCGACGGCGGCGGCGATCTCGTCCTGGTACTCGCTGTTCTGCAGGCCGAGGTGGCGCAGCGCCGGGAACCGGGTGCCGTCGAGGACGGGCGCGAGGTCGTCGATCGTCGAGTCCCCGCCGTACTCGTCCACCCCGAGCCAGAGCTCCAGCCGCTCCAGCGCAGGCAGTTCGGAGCCGGCCACGGCGCGCACCACCGTGCCGGGCAGGCCGCCCGTCTCGAACCGCAGGGCCTTCAGCCGGTCGTGCCGGAAGGGCGTGAGGGCCAGTCCGGTGCCGCCGCGCACCACCAGCTCGGTGAGGTGGGGGAAGGCGGCCGGCACCGCGGTGACGTCGGACATCTCCAACCAGGAGATCTCGCACTCGTCGTACGTCACATCGGCGACGAAGAGTGCTTCGAGGGCGGGGAGCCGCTCGGCGTCGCGGAGGATCGTGGCCAGCGTGGGGCCCACCGCATCGTAGTCGCGCGTCCACCAGGGGCCGATCAGCAGCGCCCGGACCCCGGCCGGGTCCACCGTGCCGAGGAAGGCCTTCCACAGCTCGTCGAACCCGCTGGACGCCCCGTAGCGCACCGCGAGCCGCCATGCGGCGGCGCCCGGTGCCGGCCACGTGCGCGCTTCGTCGGCCTCGCCGGAGAAGTCGAGGACGGGGAGTCCGTGGAACTCCCCGCAGTGCTTGTTGACGGTCATGCGGACCCCTGGGTGCCTGTGGTACCGGTGTTGCCGGCGTTGCTGGTGAGCGGTGGACGACGCGGAACGACGGGGAAGGACGGTGCCGGGCTACTCGGCGACCGCGACGTAGCGCCACCGGTCGTCCGGCTGCCCGGCCTCGGAGAGGTCGACGGCCACCCCGGGCAGGGCGTCGCAGAGGCGTTGCTGGAGTGCCTCGGTGAGGTAATGGTGGTGGAGGTCGAGCGCGCGCAGGTGGGTGAGCGGCTGACCCTCCAGCAGGGCGGTGGCGCCCTGGTCGGTGAGGACGCCCATGGAGAGGTCGAGCGATTCGAGCCGGGCGACCACCGGGGCGTGGGCGACCGCGGCGGCGATCTCGTCCTGGACCTCGCTGTTCTGCAGGCCGAGGTGGCGCAGCGCCGGGAACCGGGCGCCGTCGAGGAAGGGCGCCAGATCGTCGAGCGAGGAGTCGCCGCCGTAGTTCGGCACCCCCAGCCAGAACTCCAGCCGCTCCAGCGCCGGGAGGTCACTGGCGGCGACCGCCCGCAGCACCGCGGCCGGCAGGCCGCCCGACTCGAACCGCAGCGCCGTCAGGTGCTCGTGGCGCACGGCCCGCAGGGAGAGGCCGTCACCCTCGACCACCTCCCCCGCGGCGCCGCGCACCACCAACTCGGTGAGCAGGGGGAACGTCGTCAGCACCGGCGTCACGTCGACCATGTCGATCCAGGAGATCTCGTTCTCCTCGTAGGTGATGTCGCCGATGAACAGGGCGCGCAGGGACGGCAGCCGGTCGGCCGCGGCGAGGATCGCGGCCAGCGGCTCGGCGAAGCTCTCCGGCCCGTCCGAGGACCACTCGCCGACCACCACCGCGGTGACCCGCTCGCTGTCGACGGCGTCGAGGAACTGCCGCCAGCGCTCGACGAACGGCTCCGGCGCGTCGTACTCGATCCCGACCTTCCAGGCGACCGAGGCGGCCCCGGGCAGGGCGCCGCCCTTCTCGACGGCCTGGACGAAGTCGAGGACCGGGAGGCCGTGGAACTCTTCGATGTGCTTGCCGACCGTCATGCGCTGCTCCTCCGGGATTCGGGCCGAACAACTGTCTACCAGCCGGGTCCGACAAACCGGTCGCCGGGGCGGATGCCGGGCGCGTTGTCAGACCCCTGTCCTACGTTTCGGACCGGAGATCCCGACGCCCGTCGGGTCGGTCAGGGAGGACTGATGTACCGCCAGGGTGACGTGTTGATGGTGCCGGCCGCGGATGCCGCGGTGCCCCCGAGGGTGGCGGCACTGGCCGCGCAGCCGAGGGACGCGCGGGGCCGGCTGGTGCTGGCGCTCGGTGAGGTCACCGGCCACGCGCACGCCGTGGTCGGCCCGGGGGATCTGCGCCGGGAGGCCGGGCCGTTCGGTGCCGCGTGGCTGCACCTGCCCGAGGGCGGCCGGGTGGTGCACGAGGAACACGCGGCGATACCGCTGCCCAAGGGCTGGTACCGGGTGGTGCGCCAGCGCGAGTACGTGCCGGGCGCGGTGCGCGTCGTCGCGGACTGACGCGCCGGGCCCCGGCGGGTCGGCCGGCCGTCGTGCGGCCGGGTCCCGGGGCGGCGGCGGTGCACGGGAACGAGTGGGTCGGACGGCCCGGGCGTGGTGCCCGGCGAGGACAGGAGCAGACGATGGTGACGGAGCAGACGGTCGTGTCCGCCGGGGTGACGGCCCGTTGGCGGGCGGGCGCGGCGGCCACCGGACCGGCCGACCGGGCCGCGGTCGAGCGGGCGGTGCGGGCCGCCTACCGGGCGGCCGGGCTGGCCGAGCCCGCCGAAGTGCGGTGGTTCGGCTCGCCCCTGGCGGGGGCGGAGGCGGCCCTGGAGGTGCGGGCCGCCGGTGCGGTGAGCGTCCGCGAGGCCGTGCGCACGCTGCCGTGGGAGGCCGCCCGGCGGCAGGCCGTGGAGCGGGTCGGTACGGCGGGGTGGGCGCCGCTCTGGGCACTGACCGGCGGTGAACTCGGTCCGGTGACGAACGCACTGGCCGGCCGGATCCGCGACGCGGTGCTCGACCGGCTCGCTCCCGAACCCGACCTCGAAGAGGCCGACCGGCCCGAGATCGACGCCGCCCGCGCCCGTCGGACCGCCGTCCGGCTGGCCCTGCTGGACGCTGTCCGGGGCCAGCACGACGCGCCGTGGTTCGCCGCCCTGGAGGCGGCGGGCGTGCTCGCCGGAGCGCCGGTCGGGCCGGTCGGGCAGGTCGGCCAGGTCGGCCAGTCCGGGCAGGTCGGGGTCGACGCGCTCGCCGAGGTCGGGCGCGGTGCCGGCTGGTGGTGGCCGTACGAGGGGGTGGCCCTGGTCAGCGAGCGGCCGGTCGCGCTGCACCGCGACGAGGCGGGCCGGCTCGACCGGGCCGACGGCCCGGCCCTGGAGTTCGCCGACGGCTTCGCCCTGCACGCCTGGCGCGGTATGCCCGTCCCGGCCGACTTCCTGTCCGGCCTCGGCGGGGTCACGGTCGAGCGGATCCGCACCGAGGAGAACGCCGAGCTGCGCCGCGTCCTGCTGGAGCACTACGGCTACGAGCGGTACCTCGCGGACTCCGGGGCCGAGCCGCTGCACCGTGACGAGACCGGCGCGCTCTGGCGGATCCAACTCCCCGACGACGAGCCGGTGGTGATGGTCGAGGTGGTCAACTCCACCGCCGAGCCCGACGGCACCTTCCGGACGTACTGGCTGCGGGTCCCGCCGAGCATCCGCACCGCCCGGGCCGGGGTGGCCTGGACCTTCGGCATACCCGAGGCCGAGTACCACCCGCAGCGCGAGACCTGAGCCGGCGGCTCTCCCCGCCCGGGGCCTCCGGCAGCCGAGCGGGCGCAAGGAACCGCCGCCCGCGCCGGGAAGGGCGCGGGCGGCGGTCCTGGTGCTACGCGGGGTCGTGCACGGTGCGGAGGGTCAGTAGATCTCGTTGCCGTTGAACGAGCCGACCACGTTGTCGCCACCGGTGTTGAAGATGTCGGCCCCGGCGAGCTGGTTGCCGGTGCCGATGACCGTGATGGTCGTGGTGGTCACCGTGGGACCGTCGGCGAACGCCTGGGTCGGGACGGCGGCGGCGGCGCCGATGGCGGCCAGGAGGACGGCGACGGTGCGGACGGTGCGGTACATGGCGTAATCCCTTCGTAGGCTAACTTGCTCTGCACAGTAGGGACTCGGGGCAGGAGCCTGGGGGGAATGTCACCCGAATGGGGTGTGTTGCGTGTCGTCCCGGGCCCGGCCCCGGACGCGGTCACCCGGAGCCCTGCCCGGGGTGACCCGCCGTCGGAATCCCCACCGCTACGGGAGCGAGGGGCGGTACACCGTCAGGGCGTTCGGCGCCTTGGCCAGACGCAGGGCACCGGCGGCCGGCAGGCTCTCCCCGTCGACGGCGATCCGGTCGGCGTCGCCGAGCGAGTCGAGGTCCAGGGCGGTCAGCCGGGCGGAATGGTAGACCCGGGAGCGGGACAGCGTCCCGGAGAGGAAGGCGGCCGCGAGCCTGGTCCGGGCGAACGGGCTGCCGCCGTCCACCACCCGGATGTCCAGCAGGCCGTCGGCCAGGCCGGTCCGGCGGGTGGGAGCGAAGCCCGGCGGGTCGTAGGCGCCGTTGCCCGCGAACAGCAGCCAGACCCGCCGACGCCGCCCGCCGGCCTCGACGGTGACCGGTTCGGCCTCGGCCAGGGCCCGGGCGACAGCCACCGCCAGGGCCGGCCACTTGCCGAGCCGTCCCTCCAACGACTCGCGGAGCCGGACCAGTTCGGGGTAAACGCCGAGGCTGAAGGTGTTCAGGAAGATCCGTCGCTCGGTGTCGTCGGCGGCCAGGCCCAGATCGACCCCGCAGGCGGACCCGTCCTGCACGGCGGCGGCCGTCGCGTCCGGCGACTCGATCCCGAGGTCGAGCGCGAAGTGGTTGAGCGTGCCGCCAGGGAAGACGGCCAGCGGCAGGTTGCGCTCGACCGCCAGCGAGGCGGCCAGATTGACGCTGCCGTCGCCGCCGCAGACCCCGAGGGCGCCGCCGGCCGCCGCCGCCCGGTCGGCGGCCTCACCGAGCAGGGCCGGCAGGTCGTCCTCCGGACCGCACACCCGCACATCCGCGCGCGGCAGCAGCGTCCGGAGCGCGGCGGCGGTCTCCTCCGGGCCGCTGGCCAGCAACGCCCCGCTCCCGGAGCCACTGTTGACCACCACCGACAGCCCGGCCCCCTCGGCCAGGGCCGGGGCCGCCCGGCGCGGCGGCCCGGCGGGCGGCGGCCGGTCGTCCGTCCGGGGCCACCAACGCAGGGTCAGGGCCGCCAGCCCCGCACCCAGCGCGAACCCGGCCAGCACATCGCCGGGGTAGTGCGCGCCGGTGTAGACCCGCGAGGCGCCGACGGCCACCGCCACCGGCGCCACCGCCGCGCCCAGCAGCGGGGCCTCGATCGCGACGGCCGTGGCGAAGGCGGCGGCCGAGGCGGAGTGCCCGGAGGGGAACGAACTCGTCATCGGCTGCCGCAGCAACTGCCGCACCACCGGCACCTGGTCCAGCAGCGGGCGCGGACGCCGGCTCAGCTGCTTGGCGGCGATGTTGGCGGTGACCGAGGCCAGCGCCAGCGCCCCGACCCCGCGCAGGGCCGCCCGCCGACCGGCCCGGCCGCCGACCGCCCCGAGCACGGCGGCCGTACCCATCCAGAGCACCCCGTGGTCCGCGGCGCGGCTCAGGCGGCGCAGCCACGGTTGGGCGTGGGACAGCCGCGCCAGTGCCACCTTGTCGAACAGGGCCCGGTCCACTGCGTCTAGTCGCCTCATCCGGCGAGCCTAGACGCGGTGCGGCGCGACCGCAGGGTTTTGAGTACGGGTACTCAGGCGCGTCGGGTCCCGGCGGCGAACACTGGTGGCAGCTCGACCGCCCACCGGAGGACCACACCAGCCATGCTCAGTCGCACCGCAGCCCTCCTCGTACCCGCCTTCGGATCCCTGCGGGTGAGCACCGACCCCGGTGCCGTGCTCGCTCCCGGGAGCATCGTCGCGGCCAACCACACCTCGCTCGCCGACCCCGCGATCGTGTTCGCCGCCCTGCACCGCCTCGGCGCGCGTCCGGTGGTGCTCGCGACGGCCGGCCTCTGGCGCGTGCCGCTCCTCGGACGGTTGCTGCGCCGCGAGGGACACATCCCCGTCCAGCGCGGCACCGAGCGCGCCGCGGACGCCCTGGACCGGGCCGCCGACGCGCTCGCCGCCGGACACGTGGTGCTCATCTACGGCGAGGGCGGTCTGCCGCGCCGACGCGACTCCGGCGAGCTGCCGCCCGGCCCGTTCCGCAGCGGCCTCGCCCGACTGGCGGCCGCCACGGGCGCGCCCGTCGTGCCGCTCGGACAGGCGGGCGCCCGCCGGCTGACCTCGGGCGGCACGGTGAAGCAGCTGGCCGGCCTCACCACCGCGCCCGCGCGGCGCCCGGCCCTGCACGTCCACCTCGGTGCGCCGCTGCGCCTGGGCGACGACCTCGCCGCCGCGACGGACACCGCCCACCGGGCGGTGACGGCGGCCTGGGCGACCGCCGCCCGCGGCGCGGCCGCCTGACGGGCGCGGCGCCGTCGGCCGGTCACGGGAGCGCGCCCGGGGGCCCGGCCTGCGGAAATCCGGTTGGCCGGTGCGGCCCGGGCCCGCGATGATGCCGATATGTCGCGTACGTTCGAAGAGCTGATCACCGAGGCCGAAGCAGTGTCCGTCGACGGCTGGGACTTCTCCTGGCTGGACGGGCGGGCCACCGAGCAGCGCCCGTCCTGGGGCTATCAACGGCTGCTGGGGGAGCGGCTGGCGTCGGCCTCGGCGGCGCTGGACGTCCAGACCGGGGGCGGCGAGGTGCTGGCCGGGGCCGGGCCCCTGCCGCCGGCGATGGTCGCCACCGAGTCGTGGCCGCCCAACGTGGCCCGGGCGACCGGGCTGCTGCACCCGCTGGGGGCGATCGTGGTCGCGGACCCGGACGAGCCTCCGCTGCCCTTCGCCGACGGGGCGTTCGACCTGGTGACCAGCCGTCACCCGGCCACGGTCTGGTGGGCGGAGATCGCCCGCGTGCTGCGGCCCGGCGGTGCGTACTTCGCGCAGCACGTCGGTCCGGCGTCGGTGTTCGAGCTGGTCGAGTACTTCCTGGGGCCGCAGCCCGAGGCCCGCCGGGCCCGGCACCCGGACACCGAGAGCGCCGACGCGCGGGCGGCCGGGCTGGAGGTGGTGGACCTGCGCTCCGAGCGGCTGCGGATGGAGTTCTCCGACATCGGGGCGGTCGTCTACTTCCTCCGGAAGGTGATCTGGATGGTGCCCGGGTTCACCGTCGACGCCCATCGTGACCGGCTGCGCGCCCTGGACCGGCAGATCCGCGCGGAGGGGCCGTTCGTCGCCCACTCCGCGCGCTTCCTGATCGAGGCCCGCAAGCCGGTGTGAGCCGCGGCGGTCCTGCGGCGCCCGGCCCGGCCGGGGGGCTGAGTGCCGACCGCTACAGCGTGCCCGCCCAGGAGTTGGTGCCGAGCAGGGTCTTGATGTCCGAGGCGAGGCCGTTGTCGGGGTTCACCAGGAAGCCGAGCTCGTAGAGGGTGTCCTTGTCCCAGTTGGTGGTCAGCAGCCGGACCGGGACGTCGCCGGGGTGGGCCTGCAGGGCGAGCTTCAGTTCGCCCACCACGGTCGGGGTGATCTTGCCGAGCGGTGCGGTGATCTGTACCGGCGGCTTGGTGCCCAGTTCGGCGGAGGAGACGTCGAGGGTGGTGATCTCCTGGCCGAAGATGCTCAGCGAGCCGTCGCGCTCGTTGAGCCGGCCGCGGGCCGAGATGACGTTGTCCTCGATCATCTGATCGGCCATCAGGTTGTAGGTGGCGGGGAAGAACAGCACCTCGACCGAGCCGTCGCGGTCGGCGAGGGTGATGATCGCCCAGGCGTTGCCGGCCTTGTTGATCCGGCGGTCGACGGCGGTGATCAGGCCGGCGAGGCGGACCTCGCCCTCGGTGCGGCCGGAGCCGAGGAGTTCGGCGATGGAGGTGTCGCGGTTGCGGGAGAGGATGTGCTCGGCGCCGTCCAGCGGGTGGCTGGAGACGTACAGACCGAGCATCTCCCGCTCCAGGCTGAGCAGTTGCCGGCGCGGCCACTCCCGGTCGGTCAGTTCGAAGTCCAGCCCGATGGCCGGCGCGGCTCCGTCGCCGGTGTCCAGGGCGCCGAACAGGTCGTCCTGGCCGATCGCCTGCTGCTTCTTCAGCCCGGTGACGGCGTCGATCGCGGTCTCGTGCACGGTGCTCAGCGACAGGCGGGTGTGCCCGAGGGAGTCGAAGGCGCCCGCCTTGATCAGGGAGTCGACGGTGCGCTTGTTGCACACCACCAGCTCGACCTTGTCCAGGAAGTCCGGGAACGAGGCGTACTTGCCCTTCTCCTTGCGGGTCTTGACCAGGGACTCGATGACCGGCACGCCGACGTTGCGGACGGCCTTGAGGCCGAACCGGACGTCGCTGCCGACGGCGGTGAAGTCGACCACGGACTCGTTGACGTCGGGCGACAGGATCTTGATGCCCATCTGGCGGCACTCGGCGAGGTAGACCGCCATCTTGTCCTTGTCGTCCGCCACCGAGGTGAGCAGCGCCGCCATGTACTCGGCCGGGTAGTTGGCCTTGAGGTAGGCGGTCTGGTACGAGACCAGGCCGTAGGCGGCGGAGTGCGACTTGTTGAAGGCGTAGCCGGCGAACGGGACCAGGACGTCCCAGACCGCCTGGATGGCCTCGTCGGAGTAGCCGCGCTCCTTGCAGCCCGCGTGGAAGGGGACGAACTCCTTCTCCAGCACCTCCTTCTTCTTCTTGCCCATCGCGCGGCGCAGCAGGTCGGCCTGTCCGAGGCTGTAGCCGGCCAGCACCTGGGCGGCTCGCTGGACCTGCTCCTGGTACACGATCAGACCGTAGGTGGGGCCGAGGACCTCCTTGAGGGGCTCCTCCAGCTCGGGGTGGATCGGGATGATCTCCTGCTGGGCGTTCTTGCGCAGGGCGTAGTTGGTGTGCGAGTTCATGCCCATCGGGCCCGGCCGGTACAGCGCCGACACGGCGGAGATGTCGGCGAACTCGGTGGGCTTCATCAGCTTGAGCAGGGCGCGCATGGGGCCGCCGTCGAGCTGGAACACGCCCAGGGTGTCGCCACGGGCGAGCAGCTGGTAGGTGGTGGGGTCGTCGAGCGCGATCTTCTCGATGTCGACGTCCACCCCCCGGTTGGCCTTCACGATCTTGATGCAGTGGTCGATGATGCCCAGGTTCCGCAGACCCAGGAAGTCCATCTTGATCAGGCCCATGGCTTCGCACGACGGGTAGTCGAAGCCGGTGATGATCACGCCGTCCTTGTCCCGCATGTGCAGCGGGATCAGGTCGAGCAGCGGGGTGGAGGAGAGGATGACGGCGGCGGCGTGCACGCCGGTACCGCGGATCAGGCCCTCGATGCCGAGGCCGGTGTCGATGATCTTCTTGACGTCGGGCTCGTTCTGGTACAGCGAGCGGATCTCGGTGCCCTCGTTGTACCGCGGGTGCTTCTCGTTGAAGAGGTCCGCCAGCGGGACGCCCTTGCCCATGACGTCCGGCGGCATCGCCTTGGTGATCCGGTCGCCCATCGCGAACGGGTAGCCGAGGATCCGGTTGGCGTCCTTGACGGCGGCCTTGGCCTTGATGGTGCCGAAGGTGTTGACCTGCGCGGTGTACGCGGAGCCGTACTTGTCGGTGACGTAGCGCACCATCTGGTCGCGCTGGCGGTCGTCGAAGTCGATGTCGACGTCCGGGGGGTTGATGCGCTCGGGGTTCAGGAACCGCTCGAACAGCAGGTCGTGCTCCAGCGGGTCCAGCTCGGTGATCCGGGTGAGGTAGGAGACCATCGACCCGGCCGCCGAGCCACGGCCGGGGCCGACCGGGATGCCGTTGTCCCGGGCGTACTGGCAGATGTCGGCGACCACGAGGAAGTAGGCGTCGAACCCCATCGGGGTGATCACGCCCATCTCCAGCTCGATCCGGTCCAGGACCTCCTGGCTCGGGTTGTCGCCGTAGCGCAACTGCAGTCCGGCGGAGATCTTCTTGCGCAGGAACGACGCCTGGCTCTCGCCCTCGGGGACGTCGAACTGCGGCATCCGGTCGACGTAGGTGAAGACCTCGCCGTACGACTCGACCCGCTCGGCGATCGCCAGCGTGTTGTCGCATGCCTCCGGCAGCTCGCGGAAGAGCTCGCGCATCTCCTCGGCGGTCTTGATGTAGTAGCCGGAGCCGTTGAACTTGAACCGGTTCGGGTCGTCCTTGTTCTTGCCCACGCCGACGCAGAGCAGGCTGTCGTGGGCGTCCGCCTGGTCGGCGGTGACGTAGTGCGAGTCGTTGGTGGCCAGCAGCGGGATGTCCAGCTGCTTGGCCAGCCGCAGCAGGTCCTGGCGGACGTCCTGCTCGATGGACAGGCCGTGGTCCATCAGCTCCAGGAAGTAGTTCTCCTTGCCGAAGATGTCCTGGTAGGCGCCGGCCGCCTTCACGGCCTCGTCGTACTGTCCGAGCCGCAGCCGGGTCTGCACCTCGCCCGAGGGGCAGCCGGTGGTGGCGATGATGCCGGTCGCGTTGGCGGCGATCAGCTCGCGGTCCATGCGGGGCTTCATGTAGTAGCCCTCCATCGACGCGAGGGAGGAGAGCTTGAAGAGGTTCCGCAGACCGGTCGCGTTCTGCGCCCACATGGTCATGTGGGTGTAGCGGCCGCCGCCGGAGACGTCCTTGCCGCCCTCGCCGTCCGCGCTCGCCGGGCGCTGGCCGCCGGGCGACCAGAACACCTGCTTCTTGTGGAAGCGCGAGGACGGGGCGACGTACGCCTCGATGCCGATGATCGGCTTCACCCCGGTCTTGACGGCGGCGTGGAAGAACTCGTACGCGCCGAACATGTTGCCGTGGTCGCTCATCGCGATGGCCGGCATGCCCAGCCGCTCGGCCTCCGCGAAGAGCTTCCCGTTCTTCGCCGCTCCGTCCAGCATCGAGTACTCGGTGTGGACGTGCAGGTGTGCGAACGTGTCGGACACGCGATGGGCTCCTTGTCGGTGCGGTGCGGTGCGAGGTGCTTGGCCGGGGAGCGGCGGGGGAGGCGGGTGGGGCGGGCGCTCCGGGGCGGTAAGCCGTCCAGGCTAGCGGGTCGGCGGGTGGGACCGCTGCCGGCGGCGTGTCGTGGCCCCGGTCCTTGACAGCGGGCCGTTCGGGGGCCTCCGCCGACACCCCGCTCCGGGCCGACCGACCGACCGATCGTTCGGCCCGGCCGCGGCCCGGCCTGCCGGACCCGTCGCACCGCCCGGTCAGGCCCGGTCCGGATCCGGATCCGGGTAGCGCACGTCGGTCAGTCGCTCCGACACCTCCCACAGGCGGCGGCCGGTCTCGGGGTCGGCCGCCGCCGGGGACAGCGGGACCGTTGTCGGTCCGCCGCGCAGCTCGGCCGGCCCGTCCGGTCCGATGAACGCCCCCGCCTCCACCGGGCCGGTCGCCGCGTACAGCTGCGGCAACGCGCCGCGGGCCGGCGACTGGGCGAGCAACGGGTTGCCGATCCGGCCGAGCAGCACCCGCCACAGGCCGGTCGGCGAACCGCTCTGCAGGTTGGTGGCGGTGTAGCCGGGGTGGGCGAGCAGGCTGCGCACCGGGCTGCCCGCCGCGGTCAGCCGCCGGTGCAGCTCCCGGCCGAAGACGGCGTTCGCGAACTTGGACTGGTTGTAGAAGGCCATCGGCGCGTAGCCGCGCTCGCCGTCGAGATCGTCGAAGCGAAGGCGCCCCCGCCGGTGGTTGAGCGAGCTCACCGTGACGACGCGGGGGTCGCGTCCGGCGCTCAGCGGGTCGAGCAGCAGGCCGGTGAGGGCGAAGTGGCCGAGGTGGTTGCAGGCGAACTGGAGCTCGTGGCCCTGCGGGCTCAGCGACCGGGGCGGCGCCATCACGCCGGCGTTGTTGACCAGGACATCGAGCCGGGGGTGGCCGGCGCGGACCTGGTCGGCGAAGGCCCGGACGGAGTCGAGGTCGGCCAGGTCGAGGCGGCCCACCTCGACCTGGGCCCGGGGGTGCTCGGAGACGATCCCGGCGGCGGCCCGCCGGCCCTTCGCGAGGTCCCGGACCGCCAGGACCACCTGGGCGCCCCGCGCGGCGAGGGCCCGGGCGGTCGCCAGGCCGAGGCCGCTGTTCGCGCCGGTGACCAGGAACACCCGGCCGGTCTGGTCCGGGATCTGCTCGGCCGTCCACTGCTGATGCGCTGTCATGCGGCACATGCTGCCGCTCCTGTCACTTGGTGTCAATGTGCGCCCGAGTGCCATGGGAGGCAGGGGGTTACCATGGCCCGATGAGCTCCCGCCCGCACGTCACCATGGCCCAGCGCAAGCGCCGGCTCGTCTCGAACGAGCTGACCGAGGCCGCGCTCCAGTTGTTGGCGTCGCAGGGCTTCGAGGCGGTCACCATCGACGAGATCGCGACGACCGCGGGGGTCTCCAAGCGGACCTTCTTCCGGTACTTCGCGTCCAAGGAGGACGTGGTCGTCCAGTTCCTCGCGGAGCTGGGGGCGGGCATCCATGAGGAACTGGCGGCCCGACCCGGCGCCGAGCCGCCTTCCGTGGCGCTGCTGCACGCCGTGTCCGTGCCCGTCGCGGCCTGCGGCGACCACGCGGACCGGGCGCTGCGGGTGGTCCAGCTGATCCTGCGCACCCCGGCCCTGCTCGCGCGCTTCCTGGAGCGCCGGGCGCAGTGGCGTGAGGACCTGGCCGCGGAGCTGGCGCGTCGCCTGGACCTCGATCCCGCGACCGATCTGTACCCGAGGCTGGCGGCGGGGACGGCGCTGGCCGCGTTCGACGCCGTGCTGCAGCGGTGGAGCGACAGCGACGGCGTCGAGGACCCCGTCGAGCTGACCGGCCGGGCCTTCGCCGTGATCGCTCCGGCGCTCGACGCGGTCGGGGTCCCGTCGGACCGCCCGGCTCCGTCCGCCTGACGAGCCCCGGAGCCCCCGGCCCGGGTCCCACGACGCGGAGCCGCCCACCGAGCGGCCCCCGGGCGAGGGCGGGGCGGGGCGTGCCCCGTTCGGCCCGGCGACAGCAGTGGATCATGGACGGCTAGGCTGCTGCCCCGTCACGTCCTCGTGGAGGGCGCTTGGTAACGAGGACGGGAGCCGACTCATGATGGGACCGGCGCACGCGCTGTCGGGCGCGGCGGCGTGGTTGGGTGCGGGGGCGATCGCGGCGGGGCTGGGTGAGCCGATGCCCTGGCCGGTACTGCTGGCGGGGACGCTGATCTGTGCGGGGGCCGCGCTGGCACCGGACCTCGACCACAAGGCGGCGACCATATCCCGGGCGTTCGGACCGGTGTCGCGCACGCTCTGCGAGGTGATCGACAAGCTCTCGTACGCGGCCTACCGGTCGACCCGGATGAAGGGCGACCCGCGTCGCTCGGGCGGGCACCGGACGCTGACCCACACCTGGCTCTGGGCGGTGCTGTGCGGCGCCGGCGCGGCCGCGGTGGCGGTCTACGGCGGCCGCTGGGGCGTGCTGGCGGTGCTCTTCGTGCACATGGTGCTGGCGATCGAGGGCCTGCTGTGGCGTCATGCCCGGGTCTCCAGCGACGTGCTGGTCTGGCTGCTCGGCGCTACCAGCGCCTGGGTGCTGGCCGATGTCCTGGACAAGCCGGGGAACGGCTCGCAGTGGCTGTTCGACCAGCCCGGGCAGGAGTACCTGTGGATCGGCATCCCGATCGCGCTCGGCTCGCTGGTGCACTGCCTGGGGGACGCGCTGACCGTCTCGGGCTGCCCGGTGTTCTGGCCGATCCCGATCGGGCGCAAGCGCTGGTACCCGGTCGGGCCGCCCAAGGGCATGCGGTTCCGGGCTGGCAGCTGGGTCGAGATCAAGGTGCTGACGCCGGTCTTCATGGGCCTGGGCGGGGTCTGCGCGGTGGGGGCGCTCGGCTTCTTCGGCAGCTGACCGGGCGGACGCCCGTGCCCGTGCCCGCGCCGGACGCCCGCGCTCGGCGAGCGCCCGGCGGGCCCCGGCGCCGTCCTACCCGGTGCGGGCCCCGCCGCCGGCCGGCCAGCGGTGGTGGTGCTGGTCGATGACGAAGTGGTGCCCGTGCCGCCAGCCGCCGACGGCCGGACGGGCGTTGCTCAGGTGGGGGTGGTCCGGCGGCAGGTCGGCGTGGACGTGGTCGAGCTCGGCGGCGTCGCGGGCGGGCCACAGGACGGTCGCGGCCGCCGCCGAGGCGAGCGCGACGGTGCCGAGGACCGCGGCGGTGGCGGGCAGTCCGACCCCGGCGGCCAACCAGCCGGCCAGCGGGTAGGTCAGCAGCCAGCAGGCGTGGGAGAGCGAGAACTGCGCGGCGAAGGCGGCCGGCAGGTCGGCGTCGGCCGCGGAGCGGCGCAGCACGCGGCCGCCCGGGGTGAGGACGGCCGAGCAGGCGGCGCCGATCGCGGCCCAGGCGGTCAGGACCGCTGCCCAGGACCAGGCGCTCGGGGCGGTGGCGGTGACGGTGGCGACGGCCGCCAGGACCGCGGGCAGTGCGAAGGCGGCCGGGAGCATCACGGCGCGGTCGCCGATCCGCCCGAGCAGGCGCGGCAGCAGGAGGGCGGCCAGGATCGAGCCCGCGCCGTACGCGCCGAGCGCGAGGGAGAGGGCGCCGGCGGGCCGGTGGAAGTGCTCGCGGACCAGGACCACGGTGTTCACGAAGACGATGGCGCCGGCGGCGGCGACCCCCAGGTCCAGGGCGAGCAGGGCACGCAGCCGGGGGGTGGCCCGGAACAGCCGGGTACCGAAGGCGGCTTTGGCGTAGACGCCGCCGGCGCGCTCGACGGGCGCGGGCTTGGGCAGCGCGGCGGACACCACGAGGGCCGCGGAGGCGAGGAAGCCGGCGGCGGTGCCGGCGAACAGCCAGTCGGCGGAGACCAGGGCCAGCAGCCCGGCGGCCAGGGCGGGGCTGAAGAGGCTCTCCAGGTCGTAGGCCAGCCGGGACAGCGACAGGGCCCGGGTGTAGTCGCGCTCGGCGGGCAGCACCTCGGGGATCGTGGCCTGGAAGGTCGGCGTGAACGCGGCGGAGGCGGCCTGGAGGAGCAGGATCAGGGCGTAGACCTGCCAGACCTCGGTGACGAACGGCAGGGCGAGCGCGGCGGCGGCCCGGGTGAGGTCCATGGCCACCATCAGCGCCCGGCGCGGTATCCGGTCCGCCAGGGCGCCGGCGAGCGGGGCGATCGTGACGTACGCGACCATCTTGATCGCCAGGGCGGTGCCGAGGACGGCCGAGGCGTGGGCGCCGGCGAGGTCGTAGGCCAGCAGGCTCAGCGCCACGGTGGCCAGGCCGGTGCCGGCCAGGGCGACGATCTGGGCGGTGAACAGGTGGCGGTAGGCGCGGTTGCGCAGGATGGCCGGCATGCGGTCCCGTCCCCGGTCGGCGTCGTGCGGGTACACCCGTCATCGTAGCCAACATGTGCGTACTTGTGCACATGTTTGAGGGGTCGCGCGCGGGGGCCGGATGGGGCGGCCCGGCGGCGCCGCCGGGGCCGGGCCCTTACGGCACTCTGATTTGCCAACCCTTTACACTCCTGTAGAGCAGGCCACCGGTCCCCGGACCGTGCCGCCGCCGAACCGACCACCCTCGTCGCAGTGAAGGAGTCGCGGACCCCGCGATGGACGAACCTCCCAGTTCTCACCGTGCTGTTCCCGTCACGACAAGCTCATCCACCGGGGCGGGGGTGGCACGGTGACCGACGTCCTGCTGCTCCTCCTCGCGCTGGTGCTCACCGCCGCGTGCGCGGTCTTCGTCGCGGCGGAGTTCTCCCTGACCACCGTCGAGCGGGGCGCCCTCGAACGTGCCGCCGAGGCCGGCGAGCGCGGCGCCGCGACCGCGCTGAAGGCCGCCCGGCGCCTCACCTTCCAGCTGTCCGGTGCCCAGCTGGGCATCACCATCACCAGCCTGGTGATCGGCATGGTCGCCCAGCCGGCGGTGGCCGCGCTGCTGCGCGGGCCGCTGGAGGCCCTGGGCCTGCCGAGCGGCGTGGCGGGCACCGTCGGCATCCTGCTCGGCGTGGTGCTGTCCACCGTCGTGCTGATGGTCGCCGGCGAGCTGGTGCCCAAGAACTGGGCGATCTCGCGCCCGCTCGCCGTCGCCAAGGTGGTGGCCGCGCCGCAGTACTACTTCTCGGCCGCGTTCTCGCCGCTGATCGGGCACCTCAACAACACCGCCAACCACGTGGTGCGCCGGCTCGGCCTGGAGCCCGCCGAACACCTCGCCTCCGCCCGGACACCGCAGGAGCTGGTCGCGCTCGCCCGGCACTCCGCCCGCGCGGGCGCGATAGAGCCCGACACCGCCGAACTCTTCGTCCGCTCGCTCAACCTGCGCGAACTGACGGCGGAGAACGTGATGACCCCCCGCGTCGATGTCCGGGCCCTGGAGGAGCACGCCACCGCGGCCGACGTCGCCAACCTCACCCGTGCCACCGGCCTGTCCCGCTTCCCGGTCTACCGCGGCAACCTCGACCAGGTCGTCGGCGCGGTCCACATCAAGGACGCGCTCACCGTCCCCGCCGACCGGCGCCACCTGCACCCGGTGGCGAACCTGGTGACCGAGCCGCTGCTGGTGCCCGAGACGCTCACCGTCGACCGGCTGCTGGACCTGCTCCGCGGCGAGGAGACCATGGCGGTGGTCATCGACGAGTACGGCGGGACCGCCGGCATCGCCACCCTGGAGGACATCGTCGAGGAGGTCGTCGGCGAGGTCGTCGACGAACACGACCCGGCCGAGCTGCCCGACCTCATCGACCTCGGCGAGGGCCGCGACGGCCGCCACCGCTGGGACGCCGACGGCATCACCCGCACCGACCAGCTCGACGCCGTCGGACTGCCCCACACCGAGGGCCCGTACGAGACCCTCGCCGGGCTGATCGCCGATCGCCTCGGCCGCATCCCCGTCCCCGGCGACACCGTCGAGACCGACGGCTGGACCCTGAACGTCACGGCGGTCGCGCACCACGTGGCCGAGCGCGTCCGCATCACCGGCCCGGCACCCGATGCCGCGGACCGGGGCACCGGCGGCGCGGCCGACGGCGCCGGACGCCGCCCGGAGGAGAACCGATGACCGCGATCCAGCTCGTCATCGGGTTGCTCACCCTGGTGACCAACGCCTTCTTCGTCGGCGGCGAGTTCGCCCTCATCTCGGTGCGGCGCAGCCAGATCGAACCGCGCGCCGAGGCCGGCGACCGGCGTGCCCGCACGGTGATCTGGGGCCTGGAGCACGTCTCCGCGATGCTGGCCACCGCGCAACTCGGCATCACCGTCTCCTCGCTGGTGCTGGGCGCGGTCGCGGAGCCGGCGATCGCCCACCTGCTGGAGCCGCCGCTGCACAGCGTCGGCGTCCCGGACGCCCTGATCCACCCGATCGCGTTCGTCGTCGCGCTGACCGCGGCCACCTACCTCCACATGCTGCTGGGCGAGATGATCCCCAAGAACATCGCCCTGGCCGCGCCGGAGAAGGCCGCCTACCTGCTGGTGCCGCCGCTGGTCGCGGTGACCCGCGCGGTGCGGCCGATCGCGTTCTCCATCAACGCCTTCGCCAACCGCATCCTGCGCCTGCTGAAGGTCGAGCCCAAGGACGAGGTGGCCTCGGTGTTCACCGAGGAGGAGCTGGCCCGGATGGTCAAGGACTCCTCGGACGCCGAGCTGCTCAGCGACCGGGACACCGAACTGCTGCGGGACGCCCTGGAACTGGGCTCCCGACCGGTCTCGGAGGTGGTCACCGCCCGCGAGGAGATCGTCTTCGCCGGCCCCGCCACCACGCCGGTGGAGCTGGAGCGGCTCGCCGCCCGGACGGGGTTCTCCCGGTTCCCCGTCCTGGACGCGGACCGGACGGTGCTCGGCTACCTGCACATCAAGGACGCCCTCGAACAGGACGGCGCCCGGGACCGGCCCTTCCCGGCCCGCGCGCTGCGCCCGATCGCCCGGGTCCCCGAGTCCACCCCGTTGGACGACGTGCTGACCGCCATGCGCCGCTCCGGCACCCACCTGGCCGCCGCGATCGCCGCCGACGGCACCGCCTCCGGCCTGGTCACCATGGAGGACGTGCTCAAGGAGCTGGTCCGCCCGGCGCCCGCGCGGCCGTAACGCGGAGCGGGCGGGGTGGACCACCCGCCCGGCGCCGCCCTCGCGGTGGACCACCCGCCCGCTGCGCCCTCGCGGTGGAACGACGACAGCCCGTCCCGGACGATCCGGGGCGGGCTGTCGGGTGTCGGGCGCCGGGCGGCTCCGCGGTGGTGCCGGGGCCTACTGGACGGCCGCGGCGGCCCGGGCGGGTGCCTGGGCGGTGGCGGGCCGGGGCTTCAGCACCCGCTCGGCGAGCTCGCCGAAGACGAGGCCGAACGAGCTCCACAGCACCACCTGGATGGCGAGGGCCGCGAGGCGGAATTGCCACAGCAGGGTGGCGGGGAACTCCTCGGGGACCTCGTCGATGGTGGGCAGCAGGGCATAGGCCAGGCCGACGGCCAGCACGAAGCCGGCCCCCGCCGCGACCGAGGCGTACCAGTTCCCGAGCCGCGGTGCCAGACGCTTGCCGGCGATCACGGCGGCCACCGCGAGGAGCACCCCGAGCAGCAGCAGCAGGAAGTACAGCAGGGTGCGCTTGCCGATGGTGTCCGGGTCGCCGACGGACGGCGGGTTGGCCGGGTACTTGACGAACGGCACGAGGTAGACGGTCACCAGCGCGCCGAGCGCCAGGACGACCGCGGTCGCGCGGGCGCCGAACCGTCCGACGCGGCCGAGGGCGAAGCAGAAGGCGAGCGAGGCGATCCCGCCCATGGCGACGGCGAACAGGAGGATCCCGGTCGCCAGGCCGGCGGTGGACTGCAGGGACCGGCTGACGAGCTCCGGTTCCATGTCCATGCCGTGGTGGGCGGAGTGCGCCTCCTCGAAGGCGATGGCGGCGTCCACGTGGGACTCGCCGAGGAAGTAGGCGGTGAGGAGCGCGAGCAGGCCGGCCGCGAGGCCGGCCAGCATGCCGCGCACCAGCAGGGATCTGACGGTGCTGGAGTTCACGGGGGTGCTTCCTCGTCTCAGTGGCAGGGGAAGCCGAGCAGGTGGCGACCGTCGTGGACCCACTCGTGGACGTTCTCGCCGGAGATGAGGGAGGTGGCGCCCTGTTCGGCGCCCACGAAGTAGAGCAGCACCAGCATCAGGATGCCGAAGAACGCCGCCCAGGGCAGGACGGCCCGTACGGGGATGGGGGCCGGAGCCGGGCCGGCGGCGGGGGAGTGCGGGGTGGCGATGGACGAAGCCATGGCTGAACCTCCTTGGGGAAACTCGCGTCCCAATCGGTGGAGCACAGACGACGGCGCGGGGTCTGACTCACCGTCGGCCCCGCGCACCCCTGGTCGGGGGGAGCGGTGCCGGGCGGCATACAGTGGCGCGACCGTGCCGGAATTTCACCGGCTTCCTCGCACCGTCGTCACAACGCCCGCGACCGTACCGCCTGGCGGGCCCCCGGCCAAGGGCGTGCGACGAGGTCCGGGGCGCGGATCCGTCCGCCGGGGCGAGGGCGGCGGCGCACGGCCGCGCCCTCGCGGTGCGGATAGTGGACGAAGGGGTTCCAGCATGACCGTACGGGTGACGTTGATCTCACCGGCGTCGAGCGCGGGGTTGCGGTCGGCACGGTTCGAGGACACGTCGGACCTGGACGCCCGCGGACTCGCCGCCGCGCGGGCGGCCGCGGGGACCCTGCCGGCCACCGGCCGCGTCCTGGTGTCGCCGTCGCCGCGCTGCCGGCAGACCGCCCGGGCCCTCGGGCTCGGTGCCCCGGGCGAAGCGCCGGCCGGCTGGGCGATGGGCGCGTGGCGCGGCCGGACGCTCGACGAGGTCGCCGCCGAGCAGCCCGACGCGGTGGCCGGGTGGCTCACCGACCCGGCCGCGGCCCCGCCCGGCGGGGAGTCGCTGGCGGGGCTCCGCGACCGCGTCGCGGGGTGGCTGGACGGCCTGGTGGACGGCGGCGGGCGCGTGCTGGCGGTGGTGGAGCCGGAGCTAGTCCGGGCCGCGGTCGTCCACGCGCTGGGCGGTCCGGTGTCGGCCTTCTGGCGGCTGGACGTCCCGCCGCTGACGGCCACCGACCTCAGCGGCCGGGCCGGCCGGTGGAACGTCCGCCTGGGTGCCGCTCTCGGTCCGGACCGGGAGGCCCGGGCCGACCAGGAGTGACGTCGGGCCGCAGGGCCCCGGCCCCGCTCACGGTCACGGCGTGGGCGTGGGCGGTTTAGGCCATCCCGGGGCGCAGCGGCCGGGAACGTGGTCTTGTCGGCGCGGGGCGGGCGGCTGTTCGATGACGGCATGGTCCGACCCGAGCTCGTCCTGATGACCGATCACAGCTCGACCGAGGGCAGTCGGGAGATCCTGGCCACCGCCGTCCGGTCGCTCACCGGCAGGGCGCCCGTCCTGCTCGACGCGCGGCACTTCATGACCGGCGGTACCGGCCGGATCACCGGCGCGGGCGGTCCCACCGGCAGCGGTGGGGGCGTTCCCGGCGGGGGCGGCGCCGTGCGGCTGGAGGTGCCCGGCGAGGGCCTCGCGGTGACGGCCGGGGCGGTGATCGTCTACGAGATCCCGCCGCACCGGCGCCGTGACTTCGAAGCCTGCCAGCGGCTGCTGCACGCCCACGGCGCGCGCTCGCTCGGCACCGGCGTCGATGCCTGGCGGGCGGCCACCGAGAAGGACCGCACCGTCGAGCGGTTCGTCCGGGACGGCATCCCGCACATGCCCACCCTCGCGTTCTCCCGGCCGAGCCGGGAGGCCGTCGTCGAGGCGTTCGAGCGGCTCGGCGGTGACGTCTGGGCCCGGCCGACCGTCGGCATGGGCGGGAACGACGTCTTCCACCTCACCACCGAGGCGCGACTCGCCGACGCGGCCCGCTACTACGCCGAGGCCGGAGCCGACTGGCTGATCGCCCGCGACGCCCGGAACTTCACCGCGGACGGCCGGCGCCACCAGTACCGCGCGGTGGTGCTCGACGGCCGCGTGGTGCGCGCGGTGGAGCATGTCCAGCCGGACCCGGACGCGCCCTGCAACGAGAGCCGGGGCGCCGTCTCGACCGTCCTGCCCGGCAATGAACTGCCGGCCGGGCTCGCCGAGTTGGCCATCTCCGCGACCAAGTCCCTGGGCCTCCCGCTGGCCGGCGTCGACCTCGCGGCCGAGAGCGGCGGCGTGGTCTTCGAGGTGAACGTCCACCCGCAGTTCGGCACCGTCGGCGGCCTGGAGTCGGTCGCCCTCCCGTACGTGGCCGCCCACCTCGCGCCGCGGTAGCGGCACACGGCCGCGCCCGCCCGCCCGCGCCCGACGGCCGTCCGGCGGCGCGGTGCGCCCCCGCGGCCGGGCCCTGGTCGGAGGCAGGGGTGCGCGGGTACTACACTCGGCACAGTTGTGCAGGCACCTCGTTCGGTGAGGCGTCGCCACGGACACAGGCCACTGACCCCACGACGTCGAGAGACGCCCAGGTTCAGGACAGGTCTCCCCGGCCTAAGGGGTGACCCCAAGTGGCTGCACCCCCGGGTGCTACGCCGTGGCGTGCCAAAGCTCTGACGAGATCAGGGGTGCCCACCCGTTCCCGCGGGGCCCGTGTGCCCTCGGCCGTACGGCGTGATCCGCTCCCTGATGGCCCGGTAACGGCGACCCGGGGCCGGGCACCCCGACGGCGAGGAGGTGAGAGCTGTGGATTCCAGTAGTCCGGGCCGAAGTCGGCCCTGCCCAGGCACGTCCCCCGCTCCTCCGGCCGCCACCGCCCGCGGCCCCCGCTCCCCAGGCCCCCGGCACCCCTCCTCCCGTACCGCTCCCGCCCCGCGCCGCCGTACCGCCCGTCGCTGACGACGGGCCGGCGCGCGGCCGGGCGCCGTGCGCGGTGGAGGCCGGCCGGGCGTCTCCCACCCGCCCAGCCCCCGGCGACCTCGGTCCCGGGGGAGCGGCGGCCACCGAACCGTGGAGGTACCCCGCCGTGTCCGACTGGCGTGTGCGCGCCGTGCGCGCGAGCAAGCGTCCGTTCTCCCGTTCCGACAACCCCGCCCACGGCGGCGGCCACCACCCCGCGCCCGAGCACTCGATGGACCCGAGGCCCGACCAGCCCGTCGAGCCCGTCGCGCTGGAGGGCTCCGTCGTGGAGGCGGCCGTCTACCGCGACGGTCGCCGGGTCGAGCCGCCCGCCAGCCTGGCCGACATCTACCGCCAACTGCCCGGCAAGCCCGGCACGATGGCCTGGATCGGGCTGTTCCGGCCCGCCGAGGCCCAGCTGCTGGAGGCCGCCGAGCGGTTCAACCTGCACGAGCTGGCGGTCGAGGACGCCATCGTCGCCCACCAGCGGCCGAAGCTGGAGCGCTACGGCGACACGCTGTTCGTCGTGCTGCGCGCGGCCCGCTACCTGGACGACGTGGAGGAGGTCGACTTCGGCGAGATCCACCTCTTCGTCGGCCCCGACTTCGTGCTCACCGTGCGCCACTCGCAGGCCCCCGACCTCTCCGCCGTGCGCAGCCGGCTGGAGGACGACCCGGAGCTGCTCGCGCTCGGCCCGGAGGCGGTGCTCTACGCGGTGCTGGACGCCGTGGTGGACGGCTACGCACCGGTGATCGCGGGCCTCCAGCACGACATCGACGAGATCGAGACCGAGGTGTTCGGCGGCGACCCGCAGGTCTCCCGGCGCATCTACGAACTCTCCCGCGAGGTGATCGAGCTCCAGCGGGCCACCCGTCCGCTGCTGGAGATCATGAAGAGCCTGGAGGCCGGCTTCGGCAAGTACGGCACCGACGACGAGCTCCAGCGCTACCTGCGTGACGTCGCCGACCACGCCACCTACGCCGCCGAACGGGTGGACGGCTTCCGGCAGATGCTGCAGAACATCCTCACCGTCAACGCGACGCTGGTGTCGCAGCGGCAGAACGAGGAGATGAAGCAGCTGGCCGAGGCCGGGCACGTGCAGAACGACGAGATCAAGAAGATCTCCTCCTGGGCCGCCATCCTCTTCGCGCCGACCTTGATCGGCACCGTCTACGGCATGAACTTCGAGGCCATGCCCGAGCTCAAGTGGGCCTTCGGGTACCCCTTCGCGATCGGCCTGATGGCGCTGGTCTGCACCGGGCTGTACCTGGTCTTCAAGCGGCGAAACTGGCTCTGAGCGGCTCCGGTCCCGGCTCCGGCCGCGTTTCGTCCCGGGGCCGGCCGGTGCTCCCACGGGTCGCCCGACCCCCGACGATCGGGTACCGCGACCCCTGCCGTCGGGCACCGTGACCCCCTCCCAGGGGCGGACCCGACCCCCGCCGTTCGGCGCGTGTCCGGTGCTTGGTGTGCGTGCTAGTTTCCGGGCCATGGGATCACGTGGGGTACGCGCGGCCGCGGCACAACAGGCGATCGAGGGAGTACGGGAGTTGGCCGGGGCGGGGCTGACGGCCGAGGCGGTCTTCCGGCAGGCCGACGAACTGCTGCGCGAGGTCCTGGAGTACGACGCCGTCTGCTGGCACACCGCCGACCCGGCGACCGGGCTGGTCAACTCCGTACTCAGTGACGACCTCAGTCTGGACTCCTTCGAGGACGCCGTGCGGCTGGAGGTGTGGGCCGACGATCCCGCCACCTTTCCCAAGATCCGCCGCAGCGGGGTCCGGGCCGAAGCGCTCAGCCGGGCGACCGAGGGGCGGCCGGAACGTGCCGTCCGCTACCGCGAGCAGATAGTCCCGGCCGGGTTCGGCGACGAGCTGCGCGCGGTGTTCGACGCGCACGGGGGGATGTGGGGCTGCGCCGCGTTCATGCGTGCCGCGGACCGGGGCCACTTCCTGGGCCGCCAGCGCGAGTTGGCCGACACCGCCGCCCGGCACCTGGGCAACGCCCTGCGCTCCTGCCACCTGCCGCCGGACGGCGGCGCGGTCGACCGGACCGGGGGTGACGCGGGACCGGCGGTCGTGGTGCTGGGCGCGTCCAACCGGCTGGTCGGCGTCTCCGGCCCGGCCGAGGACCTGCTCGCCCGGCTCGCGGACCCCTCCCGTACCTCGCTGGGGCTGCCGACCGCCTTCGCGATGGCCGCCGAGCAGGCCCGCCGGACGGCCTGCGGCCTGCCGGTGCCGCAGTCCAAGATCCGCGTCCAGGCCGACGACGGCCGCTGGTACGTGCTGCACGCCTCGCCGTTGCAGGGCTCGGCGGCCGGTGAGGTGACGGTGGTGGCGGCGGCAGCCGGTCCGGCCGACGCGATGCCGCTCTACCTCTCCGCGTACGGGCTGACCGCACGTGAGCAGGAGGTGGCCCTGCTGCTGGTGCGGGGCTGCGACACCCGGGACGTCTCACGGCTGCTGGCGATGAAGCCGTACACCGTGCAGGACCATCTGAAGTCGGTGTTCGCCAAGGCCGGGGTGGCCAGCCGCCGTGAGCTGATCGCACGGATCATGCTCGGCGGCGGGCACTGACGAGGGCGCTGGTGGGGGCACTGACGAGGGCGTTGGTGGGGGCGCCGTGGGTGCACCGGTGCGGGGCCGGCGCCGCCACCGGTGCGCGGTACCCGGGCGGGCGCCGGACCCGGTCGGCCGATGCCCGTTTGACAAATCCCCTTGCCGGAGCGGCAGATAGGAGCCATGGCCGACCACCCCCACGACAGTGCCCACCCCACCTCCCACCCCCTCGCGACCGCCCACCCCGCCACCGGCGACGCCGACGAGGACCTCGCCGCGGTCCTGACCACGGTGGGCCCCCGACTGCGGGCGCTGCGGCGCGAGCGCGGTACCACCCTGGCCGGACTGAGCGCGGCGACCGGGATCTCCCTCAGCACGCTGTCCCGACTGGAGTCCGGTCAGCGCAAGCCCACCCTGGAACTGCTGCTGCCACTCGCCCGGGAGTACCGGGTGCCGTTGGACGAACTGGTCGGCGCCCCGGCCACCGGCGACCCCCGGATCCACGCCCGCCCCTTCAAGCGCGCCGGTCAGACCTTCATTCCACTGACCCGTCACCTCGGCGGGCTGCACGCCTACAAGCAGATCCTGCCCCCGGGGTACGGTGCCGGCCCCGACCTGGAGCCCCGGGTGCACGAGGGGCACGAGTGGGTCTACGTGCTGGCCGGCCGGCTGCGCCTGCTGCTCGGCTCGCGCGACCTCGTCCTCACCGCCGGGGAGGCCGCCGAGTTCGACACCCGGACCCCGCACGCCTTCGGCAACGCCGGCCCGAACGCGGTCGAGTTCCTCAGCCTCTTCGGGGCCCAGGGGGAACGCATCCACGTCCGGGCGCGGCCGGGAACCTCCGTTCGTTAGCTGACAGCGGGGTTCCGAGCCGGGCCCCGTGAGGCCGTTCGGAGGGGGCCCGGGGATGAGTGTCGAAGAGACCGCGGGGAGCGGGGCGGGCGGAGGTCCGGCCGGACCTGGCCCGGAGGCCGGTCCGGGGACGGTCACCGGTGCCGACCCGGTCGCCGGGTCCGGCGCGGGTGTCGCCGACCCGCCGCCGGGTGCCGCCGGCCGGGTCCGCCGGACCCGGCGCGGCAAACGCCCGTTCTGGCAGGAGCTGCCGATCCTGGTGGTCGTCGCCCTGATGCTCTCCCTGGGCATCAAGGTCTTCTTCGTGCAGCCCTTCTCGATCCCCTCGGGGTCGATGCAGCACACCCTGGAGAAGGGTGACCGGGTGCTGGTCGACAAGTTCACCCCGTGGTTCGGTGCCACTCCCGAGCGCGGCGAGGTGGTGGTCTTCCGTGATCCGGGCGGCTGGCTGGACGAGCGGGCCGCGCCGTCCGGGAACTCCGTCGTGCGCGGGATCAAGAAGGCTCTGGCCGTCGTCGGTCTGATGCCCTCGGAGGATGAGAACGACCTGATCAAGCGGGTGATCGCGGTCGGCGGGGACACCGTGGAGTGCGTCACCGGCAGCCCGGTGAAGGTGAACGGCGTCCCGCTGGACGAGCCCTACCTCTACCCGGGGGCGACCCCCTGCGGCGACCGGCCGGTCGGCACGGTCAAGGTACCCAAGGACCGGATCTGGGTGATGGGTGACCACCGCAACGACTCCCGTGACTCCCGCTACCACGTCGACGAGCCGGGCGGCGGCTTCGTCCCGGTGGACAACGTGATCGGCCGCGCCTTCGTCGTCGCCTGGCCGCTCGGGCACTGGGACACGCTCCCCGTCCCCGACACCTTCGACCGGAAGGCCCTGGACCGGCAGAGCGCGGGGGGCGGGTCGGAGCCGATGGCGGACCTGCCGGCCCCGGAGGCCGCCGCGCTCGCCGCGGCCGCCCCGTTCGCGCTCTGGCGCCGGCGTACCGCGGCCGCGCACGGGCGCCGGGACGCCACCCGGGAGCCCTGAGTCGGCCGCGGGGCCGCTCAGGCCTTCGGCGCGGTCGGCCGCGCGGCCGCTCAGGCCTTGAGGAAGTCCAGCAGATCGGCCTCGAAGGCGGCCCGGTACGCCCCGTGCAGACCGTGCGGCGCACCCGGGTAGACCTTGAGGACGTTGTCCGGCACGAGCGCGGCCGTCTTCAGCGCGGCCGCCGCGATCGGGACGATCTGGTCGTCGTCCCCGTGCGCGATCAGGGTGGGGATGTCGATGCGCCGCAGGTCCGCGGTGAAGTCGGTCTCGGAGAACTGCCGGACGCATTCGTACGCGCCGCGCGCGCCGACCCGCATGCTCCAGAGCCAGAACGCCCGGCGGATGCCCTCGGCCCCGGTGAGGTCCGCACCGGGGCGGTTGAACCCGTAGAAGGCCTCGCTGAGCTCCCAGTAGAACTGCGAGCGGTTGCCGTCGACCCCGGAGCGGATGCCGTCGAAGGCCGCCAGGGGCGTGCCCTCCGGGTTGCCGGGGCCCTGCAGCATCACCGGCGGCACCGCCCCGAGCAGCACGGCCTTGGCGGCCCGTTCCGTGCCGTGCCGGCCGAGGTAGCGGGTCACCTCGCCGCCGCCGGTCGAGTGGCCGACCAGGATCGCGTCGCTCAGGTCGAGCCGCTCGATCAGCTGGGCGAGGTCGTCGGCGTAGGTGTCCATGTCGTTGCCGTCCCAGGGCTGGTCGGAGCGGCCGTGGCCGCGCCGGTCGTGCGCGATCGCACGGAAGCCGTGGCCGGCGACCAGCCGCAGCTGTTCGTCCCAGGCGTCGGCGTTCAGCGGCCAGCCGTGACTGAAGACGACCGGGCGGCCGCTGCCCCAGTCCTTGTAGAAGATCCGGGTGCCGTCGTTGGTGGTGATGGTGGGCATGGGAGCTCCTTGCGCGAGGGGCGGGACGGATTCGGGAGGGCGGGACGGATCCGGCAGGGCGGGACGGGGTCGCGCCGTCGACGCCGGGCCGCTCGACCGGCCCGGCGT
>NZ_JBHYYB010000033.1:0-30902 GCF_042752535.1 Kitasatospora sp. NPDC059327
TCCCCCCTGCCCACAGTGGCGGGGCCGGGCCCCCCGCGGCCCCCGCGGTTCTGGGGGGGGGGGGGGCGGGGGCCCGGGCCGGTCCGGCCGGTACGACCGGGTGTCGGGTCAGTACAGCTGGTTGGCGGTGCCCCAGATGCCCGCGTACGCGCCGCTGAAGGCGTACGTCGCCATGGAGGGTCGGTAGACGCCGAAGCTCATCCGGCCCTTGCCGAACCAGTCGCCGACCAGCGGCCGGTCGCCCGGGGCGCCGTACACCGCGGTGGACACGGTGCCGTCGTCGTGGCGGAGCGCGAAGGTCGCGGAGTTCGAACGGAAGATGCCGAGCTGGAAGTGGCCGACGCCGTCCCAGTCGCCCGCCAGCGGGATGTCGCCCGCGTTGCCGAACGCGGCCGTGGTGACGGTGCCGTCGTCGTGGCGGACGGCGAAGGTGCCGGTGCTCGGCCGGTAGACGGCGAGCTGGGCGTGGCCGTTGCCGTCCCAGTAGCCGGGCACCGGGACGTCGCCCGCCGCGCCGAACGGAGCGGTGGTGGTGCTGCCGTCCGCGTGGCGCAGGACGAAGGTGCCGGCCCGGTAGAGGCCGAGCTGGTCGTAGCCGCGGCCGTCCCAGTCGGCGACCGCCGGGAGGTCGCCGGCCTGTCCCCAGGACAGCGTGGTCACGTCCGCCACCCCGCCCTCGGCGGTGGAGCGCAGGGCCCAGAGGCCGTCGGTGAACATGCCGTTGACGGTGGTCTGCCCGGCCGCCCACCGGCCGGCGATCGGCACCTCGCCGGGCACGCTGAAGTTGATGCTCGCCCTACCGTCGCCGGTCGCGGTCCGCCCGTGGTCGTCGGTGACGGTCAGCCGCACCCGGTACTTGCCGGGCTTGGCGTAGGTGTGCGAGATGGGCTGGGTGCCGGGCACGCCGTTGCCGGTGGCGCTCTGGCCGTCGCCGAAGTCGAGGCTGTAGGAGGCCGCCGGCCACGGGCTCTGGACGCGCTCGGCGTGCACCTCGATGCGCTGCGGCTGCGGGGTCATGTAGACCGAGACGGCGGCCGTCAGCGGGCCGACCGGCCGCACGTCGACCTCGGTGACGGCCTGCCTGGTGAGGCCCTTGCCGTCCTTGGCGGTCAGCGTGACGGTGTAGTGGCCCGGGGCGTAGGTGTGGGCCAGCGGCAGGGTCGGCGAGGCCTGGACGGCGCTGCCGTCCCCGAAGTCCAGCGTCGTCGCGGCCGGGTACCAGGGCGCGTTCACGCCGCCGGTGAACAGGACGTCCAGCGGGCGACCGGGCAGGCCGTTGCTGTAGTCGATCGAGGCGGAGAGCGGGTTCTGGTACTCGACGGCGCCGCGGTCCTGGATGCCCGTGCCGGTACCGGTGTTGGGCACCAGCGGGTCGTCGACGCGCGGGTTGCCGAAGATGTCGGTGTCCAGGCGGCCGGGTGCGGTGGTGTCGGCCGAGTCCATCGCCGCGGTGTCGGTGGTGGGGACGACCTGGCCGTAGCCGTTGCCGTAGAGCTGGAACTTCGGGTCGGTGGCGAGGTCGTGCGGGCCCTGGCCGACGGCGGCGGCGAAGTCGGCCGGGCTCCCGTACGCCGTGCCGTTCCAGGTGTAGGGGGCGCCTGCCTTGGCGGGTGAGTAGACCACGTTGTAGTCGGCCCGGGTGCCCGCGGTGGAACCGGCCGCCACCAGCAGACCGCTGGCGGTCGTCGGGCAGGCGGCGGTGGAGTTCTGGACCACGACGTTGTTCACGACGGTCGAGCCGGCGGAGTTGCCGTTCAGCGCGATCCCGGGGTTGCAGCCGTCGCCGACCGAGTTGCCGTTCACCACCGTGCCGGGGGCGTCGTTGACCACGATCGCCCCGCCGAAGTTGGAGAGGAGGGCGTTCGTGGTGATGACCGTGCCGGTGACACCCGCGTCGACGCTGACACCGGCGCCGCCGCTGAGTTCGATCCGGTTGCGGCTGACCGTGACGCCGCTGCTCTTCCCGGCGACGCGGACGGCCGGGCGGACGTCGCCCTGGATCCGCCCCGAGTACTGGATGGTGTTGCCGTCGAGGGTGATCCCGGTGGAGTCCGTGACCAGGACGGCCTCCGGGTCGGTGTCCATCGAGAGGTGCCGGACGGTGATGTCGTGGACGCCGGAGAGCACGAAGGCGTGGCTCTTCCCGTCGCCCTGGGTCACCCTGACGGGCGGGGTCTGGGCGGGCTCGCCGGCGCCCTCGAAGGTGATCGGGCTCCCGGGAGTGCCCGACTTCGTCAGGGTGACCTGCTCAACGTAGTCGCCATCGCCGATGTGGACGGTCTGGCCGGGCCGGACGACGTCGGCCGCGGCCTGGATGGTGCAGAACGGCTGGTCCTGCGTACCCGGGCCGGTGTCCGAGCACGCCTCGCTGCGGTTGTTGACGTAGAGCGAGGTGGTCTCGGCGTGCGCGGCCAGGGCCGGCAGCGCGGAGCCGATGACGGTGGAGCTCACGAGCGCGGCGGCGAGGCCGACGCGGCGTCTGCTGGACACGAGTTGAATCCCCCGAAAGCTGGTGTGGAGGCGCGCCTGGGCACCCCGTGCCGGGCGGATCGAATGATCATCCACCTGGCGCGCGGGGATCAGTATCCACAGGCGGCGGAGCCCGGCGTGAAGCGGGGGTGCACGAATGAGCGGGGCCTGCGAAGGAGGTGCCGGGCCGGTCGGCTCCGCGCTCGTGATCTGGGGGTTCGCCGGGGGCCGGGGCCGGCCGACCCGTCGGCGACGGCCGCCTCCCGACGCGGACGACGCGAAGGCCCCCGCCCGCCCGGGCAGGGGCCTCGCCGCATCCACCAGGGTGGGCTCAGTCCTCCGGGAAGAAGAAGTCCTGCGTCTGCCGCCGGTACGGCTGCGGGACGGCGGCCAGCCGCTGCGCCGGCCAGAGGTCCGAGCGCTCGCTCAGGACCAGCGCGCCGCCCTGGCGGACCAGCCAGACGTCCTCGTAGTCGAGGTGCAGCACGGCGTCCCCGGGCACCTGCCCGAGCAGGCCGAGCGTCAGCCGGACGGTGTCGTCCTGCTGGCCGGGGATGTCGGTCGTCTTGTCGAGGCGGAACGCCACCGAGACGGTCGAGCCGAACGGGCGGCCGCCGATCAGCGGGTCCCCCCACGGGACCGCCCTGGTCGCGACCACCTTGACCCAGGTGCCGCGGCCGGTGACGGCGCCGTCACCGGTCAGCGTGCCGGCGTCCTGGTCGGCTCCGAACAGGCCCTGGGGGCGGGCGATCTCGTCGAGCTTCTCGGCGACCTCGGACGCGGTGAGCGGGGTCGCCAGGTCGAGGCTGTAGGCAATGGCCATGCTGGGTGTCTCTCTCGCGGTGTCTACGGGTAGAAGTGGACGACGTTGCCGGACGAGTCGATGACCTTGATCTCCTTGAGACCCTCGATCGGCCAGTCCTGCAACTGCTTGCGCATCGCGGCGGCGTCGACCCCGCTGTCGGAGAGGTTCAGCACGATGCGGTCCGCCTGGCCCGAGTCCACCTTCTTCTGGATGCCGGTGGAGATGGAGCGCGGGTTCGAGGCGGTCGGCGCGTAGCAGTCGAACACCTCGCCCTCGATCCGGTAGTCGGGGTTCTTGGTCGTCCCGGTGACGTTCGGGTTCTGCTCGACCTTGTAGCCGTTGCGCGCCATGATCTCGGCGGACTCGTTCTCCCGCTGGAACGCGCGGACGGTCGTCGCGTCGGCGTTCTTCGGGATGGTGGTGGTGTGCCCCTCCGGGGTGGCGGCCGGGTCGACGCCCTTGGACGGCTGGGTGTGCGGCTCGCTCGACGCGCTGCCGCCCCCGCCGCCCTCGCCCTCCATGTGGACCCGGCTGTTGCCCATGGCGTCCTTGGCGATGTCGCCCGCGCCCATGCCCGCCACCCCGATCCCGGTGGCGATGAGGCCGGCCGAGAGCACGTTGACCGGTACGCCGACGACCGCGCCGACGCCGGTGAGGTCCAGGCCGACGCCGAGCACCTCGCCGCCCGCGCCGACCGTGGCGAGGGCGAGCCCGCCCGCGACCTCCAGGGCGGCGCCCGGGTTGTGCAGCATGGCGTTGCCGACCGAGGCGAGGTCCTCCACGACGACCTGGCCGACGTCCAGCAGGAAGTCGCCGGCGTCGGAGAGGAAGTCGCCGACGTCGTCCCAGAAGCCGGGCTCCTCGGGGGCCTTGTCGCGGGCGGCGGCCACGGTGGTCGCCGCGGTGTCACCGGCGGACTTGAGCTGGCCGCGGGCGTTGTTCAGGGTCGCCTTCGCGCCGTCGCGGGTGCTCTCGCCCGGGTCGGTGAACGGCAGCTCGTGGCCGGCGTTCCGCTCCGCCTCCTGGTGGTCGCTCCGGGCCTTGCCGCTGGCGCTCTGGCCCGCGTCCCACTGCCGGATCGCCTCGGCCGCCCGGCCCTGGGCCCAGGTCAGCGTCGACTGGTAGGCGGTGAGCGCGGTGGCGGCGTTGTGGAAGCAGTCGCCGGCCTCCAGCCACTTGCCCGGCTCGCCCTCGAAGGCGGACCGGAAGGCGTCGCCGGCCTTGCCCGACCACCCCTCGACGGTGTCGATCTTCTTCAGGCCCTCGCCGGTCGAGTGCAGGGTGTCCCCGTAGCTCTTGAGCCAGGCACAGGTCGAGGAGATCGACTCCGGATCGCCCGGTACGAGTTCCTTCGGGTCGGAGGTGCTGCCCAGTTCCTTCGCCACTACTTCGCCCCCGGGTCCTCGCCGCCGTCGCGGCTCAGGGTTCCGTTCAGATGGCCGACGACGTGCCCGTCGACCTCGCGGTAGGCCTTCACGCTGGCGTTCAGCCGGGCCGTGACGGACTGCGCGTCCTTGGCCAGGTTCTCCACACCCAGCTCCCAGCGGGTGCAGAACTTCTCGACGACGTCGGCCAGGTGGCCGTGCCCGAAGTCCTCTTTCTTCGGGTCCAGGTCGCTGACCTTCTTGAACCGCAGCTTCGCCAGGGTGTCGGTGATCCCCGAGGCCGCGTCGTCCAAGGCACCCAGATCGACCTTGAATCCGTCCGCCATGAGTCCCTCCCCCGTGTGTTCCGATGTTCCGAGCGGGCGCCGTTCGGACGCCCGCGATGGGTGACGCGGGCCCGGATGGTCCGGTTCCGGGCCGGTGTGGTGATCATTGTCCGATTCGGTGAAGAGCGTCGGCCCCCGGCCCCCACCGCGCCGGGGGCGGCCCGTGTCAGGCTCCCAGGAAGCGTTGCAGCTCGGCGAGGACGAAGTTGGCGCCCGTGTACCCGATGCCCTGGAACCAGAGCTGGTCGTCCACCTCGAAGGCCCGGTGCGCGCGGACGGCGCCGAGGCCCTGCCAGGCCGGGGAGGCCAGGACGGCCCGGGTGCCGGCCCGGTCCGGGGCCCCGTAGGTGGCGTACAGCAGCAGGTCGCCGTCGGCCCTGGCGATCTGGTCCGCCGGGATCTCGACGTCGAACTGGTCGACGTTCTGCGCGTCCGGCCGGCCCAGCTGCACGTCGGCGAGCACCGTGCCGAGGAAGTTCTGCTTGGCGTACAGCCGGATGCCGCCGCCCTCGACGAACCTGACCAGGCTGATCCGGCGCCCGGACGCCTTGGCGTTGGACAGTGCCTGCACGACCTGGGAGACGTGCCGCTGGTAGGAGCCGGCGAAGGCCGCCGCCGCGTCCTGGCGGCTCAGCGCCTGCGCGTGCAGCTGGACGTCGGCCTTCCACGGGTAGCCGGTGGTCTGGGTCAGCACGGTCGGGGCGATCTCGCGCAGCTGGTCGTAGCGGCCGCCGTCACGGGTCTGGTTGGAGAGGATCAGATCGGGCCGCAGGGCGCGGACCGCGGCGAGGTCCGGGTCGCCGATGGCGCCGACCCGGGTGATCCCGGCGAGCCGGGAGGTGGGCCAGTAGTCGGGGAACCCGGCGTCCAGGGGCGCCAGGGCCGCGCCGACGGGGGTGATGCCGAGGGTCAGCGCCGAGTCCAGTTCGGCGGTGTCCAGGGTGACGACGCGCATCGGTGCGCCCGGCACGGTGACCGGGCCCGTCGCGGCGGTGACGGTGACGTCGGGCACCGGGGTCGGGCTCGGTGTGACGGTCGCGGCGGCGGTTTCGGCGGGCAGGTCGGTGTGCCGGGTGCTGCACCCGGCGAGGGCGGCGGCGCCGAGCCCCGCGAGCAGGGTGCGGCGGGTGATCGGGGGCATCGGCGGTCCTCGGGCGGGGCGGACGGGGGACGGGCGTGCCCGCGACGGCCGCAGGCGCGTCGATTATGTCCGAAATGCCCTCTAGGCGTCCGCCTTCACCGCCCACGGCGCGCCCGGGACGACCAGCGGGGTGCCGGTCACCGGGTCCGGGACGACCACCGAGTCCAGGCCGAACACCTCGCGCACCAGCTCCGCCGTCACCACCTCGGCGGGCGGGCCCTGCGCGACGATCCGCCCGGCGCGCATCGCCACCAGGTGGTCGGCGTACCGGGCGGCCTGGTTGAGGTCGTGCAGCACGGCGACCACCGTCCGCCCGCGCTCGACGTTGAGCCGCCGCACCAGGTCCAGCACCTCCACCTGGTGCGCGATGTCCAGGAACGTCGTCGGCTCGTCCAGCAGCAGGATGTCGGTGCCCTGGGCGAGCGCCATCGCGATCCAGGCCCGCTGGCGCTGGCCGCCGGACAGCTCGTCCACGCTGCGCTCGGCCAGCTCCGCGGTGGAGGTGCGCTCCAGCGCCTCGGCCACCGCCCGCTCGTCCTCGGCCGACCACTGCTGCCACCAGCTCTGGTGCGGCTGGCGCCCGCGCGACACCAGGTCGGCCACCGAGATGCCCTCGGGCGCGGTCGGGGACTGCGGGAGCAGCCCGATCTGCTGGGCGATCCGCTTGGTGGGCAGGCGCGCCAGCTCGGCGCCGTCCAGCAGCACGGCGCCGCGCGCCGGCTTCAGCAGCCGGCCGAGCGCGCGCAGCAGCGTCGACTTGCCGCAGGCGTTCGGCCCGACGATCACCGTCACCCGGCCGTCCGGGACGGTGAGGTCCAGCCCCTCCACGACCGTGCGCGCCTCGTAGGCGAGGGTCAGGCCCCGGGCCTCCAGTCGGTGGGCCGGCATCGGGCGGGCGGACATCAGGAACCTCCACGGCGGGATCGGACGAGCAGCCACATCAGGTACGGCGCGCCGACCAGGCCGGTCACCACGCCGACCGGCAGTTCGGTGGGCGCGAGCAGCCGCCGGGCCAACAGGTCGGCCAGGACGACCACCAGCGCGCCGGTCAGCGCCGAGCAGAGCAGCGGGATCTGCGCCGAGCGGGCCAGCCGCACGGCGATCTGCGGGGCCATCAGCGCGACGAAGTCCACCGGTCCGGCCGCGCCCGCCGCACACGAGGCCAGCACGATGCCGAGCAGGCCCATGCCGAGCCGGATCCGGTCCAGCCGCAGGCCGAGACCGACGGCGGTGGCGTCGTCGAAGGAGATCGAGCGCTGCGCCCGCGCCGCCCAGAACGCCACCGGCACGGCGGCCAGCAGCACCAGGGCGAGCCGGCCGGCCTGGTCGTAGCCGGAGCCGTTGAGGCTGCCGGTCATCCAGACCTTCGCCGCCTGCGCCTGGAAGCCGTCGCCCTTGGTGAGGAAGACCGAGGTGAGCGAGGAGAGCGCGACGCTGATGCCGATGCCGATCAGCACCAGGCGCTGGGCGTGCAGACCGCGCCGCCAGGCCAGCGCGTACACCAGCAGCCCGGCCACCAGGCCGCCGGCCACCGCCGCGTAGGGCACCTGGCCGGTCGAGCCGACCACCCCGTACGCCATCAGGCCGACCACGGTGGCGGTCGCGCCCCAGGAGACACCGACCACGTCGGGGCTGGCCAGCGGGTTGCGGGCGACGGTCTGGACCAGCGCGCCGGCCAGGCCGAGGGCGGTGCCGACCAGCAGCCCGACCACCACCCGGGGCAGCCGGAACTCGCCGACCACCAGCTCGTGCGCGCTGGGCTGCCCCAGCACCACCTTCACCACCTCGGCGGGGGAGACGGTGGACTCGCCGAGGCAGAGCGAGGCGACGACGGTGACGGCCAGGGCCAGCAGCAGGCCGAGCGCCGCGACGGCCGAGCGGCGGTGCAGCAGGAACGAGGCCCGCCCGGCGCGCAGCACGGTGTAGCCCCGCAGGGTGACGGCGGAGGTGCTCACGAGGCCACCACCTTGCGGCGCCGGACCAGGGCGATCAGCACCGGTACTCCGACCAGGGCGGTCATCACCCCGGCGGGTACCTCGGAGGGCGGGAAGAGCACCCGGCCGAGCGCGTCGGCGAGCAGCAGCAGCGCGGGGCCGAGCACGGCGGAGAAGGTGAGCACCCAGCGGTGGTCCGCACCGGCCACGGCGCGGGCGGCGTGCGGGACGGCGAGGCCGACGAAGGCGATCGGGCCGGCCGCGGCGACCGCCGAACCGGTCAGCACGGTCGCGCCGAGCGCGCCGACCGCCCGGACCAGGCCGGTCCTGGCGCCGAGCCCCTTCGCGGTGTCGTCGCCGAGCGCCAGCGCGTCCAGCCCGCGGGCCACCGCGAGGACCAGCACCGTGCCGACCAGCAGGAACGGCAGCAGCTGCCAGGCCACGTCGGCGGTGCGCCCGGAGAGCGACCCGACGTGCCAGAACCGGAACCGGTCCATGGCGGCCGCGTCGGTGGTGAGCACCATGGTGTTGAGCGAGGCGATGAACGCGGACATCGCCGAGCCGGCCAGCGCCAGCTTGATCGGGGTGGCCCCGCCCCGGCCGCGGCCGGCCAGCCCGTACACCAGCACGGTGGCGATCACGGCCCCGGCGAAGCCGAACCAGACGTACCCGGTGAGGGTGGAGACACCGAACGCCGAGATCGCCAGCACCACGCCGGCCGCGGCGCCCTGGCTGACGCCGAGGATGCCCGGGTCGGCGATCGGGTTGCGGGTGATGCCCTGCATCACGGCGCCGGCCAGGCCGAGCGCCGCGCCGACCGCGAGGCCGACCACCGTCCGCGGCACCCGCAGCTCGCGGATCACCACGGCGTTGGTGGTGTCCCCGCCGTGCAGCAGGGCGTCGAGGGTCTCTCCGAACGGGATGGTGCGGCTGCCGACCGCGAGGCTCAGCAGCACGGCGGCGGCCAGCAGGGCCAGTGCGGCGGCGAGCCACAGTATTCGGCGGCGCGGCAGCGGCCGCCCGCCGGGCGCGGCCGCGGACCGGGGAGCGGTCGTCGGCGCGGTGGTGTCGGTCATGGCTCTCTCTCGCAGATAGCTCAGGCAAACCTAAGTTCCCCGCGGAAGCCGGAGCAAATCGTCGCGAAAACACCGGTGGGCCGATCGTCGGGGCCGGCGGGGTTGGATAGCCTGACGGCATGCCTGCGACCTCGGATGTCCCGCTCACCGTCGGCTTCGACCTCGACATGACCCTGCTGGACACCCGGCCCGGTATCCGGGCCACCTATCTGGAGCTCTCGGCCGAGACCGGCGTGTACATCGACGCGGACCTCGTGGTCACCCGGCTCGGCCCGCCGCTCCTGGACGAGATGCGCAACTGGTTCCCCGCCGAGCGGGTGGGGGTGGCCGTCGACCGCTACCGCGAGCTGTACCGGGACCACGCCTTCGCCCCCACCGTCGCGCTGCCCGGTGCGCACGCCGCCGTCGACGCGGTGCGCGCGCACGGCGGCCGGGTCGTGGTGATCACCGGCAAGTACGAGCCGAACGCCCGGCTGCACCTGGAGCACGCCGAACTGCACGCGGACGCGCTGGTGGGGGACCTCTGGGCGGAGACCAAGGGCGTCGCGCTGCGCGAGCACGGCGCGACGGTGTACGTCGGCGACCACCTCGGCGACATCGTGGGCGCCAAGCACGCGGACGCCCTCGCGGTGGGTGTGGCCACCGGACCGTACGGGGCCGAGGAGCTGCTGGCGGCGGGCGCGGACGTGGTGCTGGCCGACCTCACCGGCTTCCCGGAGTGGCTGGCCGGGCACCTCGCCGGGCGCCCGGTCGGCTAGCCGCGCCCGCGGGCCGCTCCCCGCGCGGGGGCGGGGGCGCCGGGGCGGTCAGGCCTCGGCGTGCACCCGGCGGCGCTGGGCGCGGGCGGAGAGCAGCAGGCCGGTCAGGGCGAGCAGGAAGCCCAGCGGCATCAGCATGCTCAGCCAGTAGGCGGCCGTCGGCAGCGGTGTCAGGTGCAGGAACAGCGGGACGAAGGTGATCAGGGTGGCGAGCGCACCGAAGCCGAAGACGATCGTCCCGGCCTTGACGTAGGCGTCGCCGCGGTCGGCGCTCTTGCTGCTCACTGGGGTTGCTCCTCTGCGGTCGGTCGGCCGTCCCAGTCTGGCAGAGACCGCCGGTCGCGGCGGTGGCGGACGGCTTCGCCGACGACCGGTCCGGTCACGTTGCGCAGTTTCCCGGAAGCTGGGAGTTTTGATCCCTGCTGAGCGGGGGTATGCACGCTGTGCCGAGGGGTGCGACAGGTGCGCCCCGTCTCCTCAGACCGGGGGTGTGAGCCAGTGGGAACCGCGAAGTCGCGCCCCGGCCATGCCGATACCGGGTCGCCGGTGGCCACCAGAGCCCGGTACGGATCTTCCGCGGATCGCGGATGAGGCAGTGACGGACCGTTAGTCTGCTCCCTACAGCGTGCTGACCATGAGCGCCCACGGGCGCGGAGCCGAGGTCGGCCCGCCCTCCCACCCAGTGATCCCCGGCCAGGGCCGGGATCCCTCACACCCACATCGAGGACTGTTCGAGATGCCCACCGGCCAGGTCAAGTGGTTCAACGAGACGAAGGGCTTCGGCTTCCTTTCGCGCGACGACGGCGGCGACGTCTTCGTCCACACCAAGGCGCTGCCCGCCGGTGTCACCGTGCTGAAGCCCGGCCAGCGGGTCGAGTTCGGAGTGGTCGCGGGCCACCGCGGCGACCAGGCGATGGCCGTGCAGTTGCTGGACGCGCTGCCGTCGGTCGCCGCCGCCACGCGCAAGACCCCGGACGACATGGCAGCGCTCGTACAGGACTTGATCACCATGATGGACGCGGTGCTGCCCGGTCTCCAGCACGGCCGCTACCCGGCCAAGCCGACCGGTCAGAAGCTGGCCGGCGTGCTGCGCGCGGTGGCGGACCAGTTCGACGTGTAACCGGCCTCCGGCCGGCCGTTCTCAGGCGTCCAGCGCACCCGGGTCGAGCGGGGGGACCAGCCCCTCGGCGGCGGCCCGGGTGAGCAGCGCCCGCACGGCCGCGTAGCCGTCCTCGCCGAGGTCGGCGGTGAACTCGTTGACGTACAGGCCGATGTGCTGGTCGGCGACGGCCGGGTCCATCTCCTGGGCGTGCGCGAGCACGTACTCCCGGCTGGCCGACGGGTCCGCCCAGGCCTGCCGGACGGAGGCGCGGATCGCCTCGGTGACGGCGCGCAGCCGCTCGGCGCCGAGCGAGCGCTTGGCGATGATCGCGCCGAGCGGGATCGGCAGACCGGTCTCCCGCTCCCAGGCCTCGCCCATGTCGGCCAGGCTGCGCAGCCCGTACTCGCGGTAGGTGAAGCGGGCCTCGTGGATCACCAGGCCGGCGTCCACCCGGCCGTCCCGGACGGCGGGCATGATCTCGTGGAACGGCAGGACGACGATCTTCCCCAGGCCGCCGGGCACCGCCTTGGCCGCCCAGAGCCGGAACAGCAGGTAGGCGGTGGACCGCTCGGACGGGACGGCCACCGTCCGGCCGCTCAGGTCGTCGCCGGTCTCGGGGCGGGTGAGCACCAGCGGACCGCAGCCGCGGCCGAGCGCGCCGCCGCAGGGCAGCAGCGCGTACTCGTCCAGCACCCAGGGCAGTGCGGCGTAGCTGACCTTGAGGAGGTCCAGTTCGCCGCGTTCGGCCAGCCCGTTGGTGATGTCGATGTCCGCGAAGGTCACCTCGGGGGCCTCCGCGCCGGGCACCAGGCCGTGCGTCCAGGCGTGGAAGACGAAGGTGTCGTTCGGGCAGGGCGAGTGGGCGATGCTCAGCCGTTCAGCCACGGTGGGCCTCCTTGGACGTCGTCAGAAGCTCCGGGTAGGGGAGCGCGGCGAAGGCCCGCTCCAGCGCGGCCAGTGCCTCGCCGATCCGCCAGGCCGCCCGGTCGCGGGGGCCCACGGGGTTGGAGACGGTGCGCAGCTCGAAGGCCGGCACCCCGTGCCGGGCGGCGGCCTCGGCCACTCCGAAGCCCTCCATCGCCTCGGCCACCGCGCGGGGGTGGCGGGCGAGCAGGGCGGCGGCGCGTTCGGCGCTGCCGGTCACCGTCGAGACGGTGAGCACGGTACCGGTGACGACGGTGGCGGCCCCGGCGCCGGCATCGGCATCGGCATCGGCATCGGTGCCGGCGGCAGCGGCAGTGCCCAGCGCCTCGGCGGCGAGCGCCACGGCGGCCGGGGCGGGGGAGTGCAGGACCGTTCCGAAGCCCAGCTCGGTGACGTCGGCGAAGCCCTCCGGGGTCTCCGCGCCCAGGTCGGCCGCGACGATCGCCTCGGCGACCACGGTCGCGCCGACCGGCGCGGCCGGGGCGAACCCGCCGCCGATCCCGGCCGAGACCACCAGGTCGTAGCGGCCGACGGCGAGCGCGGCGGACGCGGCCGAGGCGGCGGCGGCCGGGCCGACCCCGCCCGCCAGCACGTCCACCGTGACTCCCGAGGGGTGCTCGGCGCGCCGCAGCTCACCGCCGGGCACCGGCACCGCGCCGGGCTCGGCGCCGGCCGCGGACCGGCCCAGTCCCCGCAGCACCGCCGAGGCCTCGGCGGGCACCGCGACGACGACGAGCAGCCGGCCCCGCCCGGGGGCCGACTGCTCGTCGTCGTGGAGTCGCGCGGTCATCGGACGGCCGGTCAGGCGTCCTGGGTGTTCAGCTGGAAGTACCAGACGCCGTAGATCGCGTCCGGCTGCTTCGGGTCCGACTCGACCACGGTGACCAGGGTCTTGCCGGAGGCGTTGAGGGCCTTGGAGGCCGACACCGAGCCGGAGTAGGTCGAGCCCTTGGCGGCGGAGGCGAGGATGAAGCGGCCGCCCTGGGCCTGCTGGCCGCCGTTGGTGTTGGCCCACCAGCCGCGGTCCGCCACGTCCGGGGTCACGCCGAGGCCGAGCTGGTCGCTGGCGACCACGTCGGAGGAGGGCAGCTTGCCCGCGTCCAGGGCCTCGCTCGCCCGGTTCTGGCACTCCTCCTGCTGCTGCTCGGTGAGCGGCTTGCCGTCGTTGAAGCAGAACGGCCCCACCTCGGTGGAGGAGCGGCCGACCGTGAGGGTCACACGATGGCTGGAGGGTTCTTCCTGGCCCATCGCGTAGGCGATGGACCCGCCGACCGTGCCGGCGCCGATCACGACGACGGCGCCGACGGCGGCGATGACACGGGTGCTGAGGCTCATGCGTCAGAGGCTACCGGGCTTTGCCGATCACGCTACGCGGGGGTCGGCAACCGCGTGTTGCGGCCGGGGAACCGGGCCCGGCGGCGGACCGGGGCTACGCCACGCGCGGCGCGGCCGCCCGGCGCCGCACCCCCACCTTGAACAGCGAACGGAGCGTCCAGAGCAGCACCAGCCCGACCACGCCGGCCGCCACCGAGAGGCCCAGCGCGCCGTCCAGCGGCAGCAGGATGCCGACCGCGCCGCCGGCCACCCAGGACAGCTGCAGCAGCGTCTCCGAGCGGGCGAAGGCCGAGGTCCGCACCGACTCGGGGACGTCCCGCTGGATCAGCGCGTCGAGCGCCAGCTTGCCCAGCGAGGCCGCCACCCCGGCCGCCGCGGCGACCACCACCACCGTCACCACGCCGTACCAGAGCGCGGCGGCGGCCGTCGCACAGGTGGCCAGCAGCAGCATCGCGGTGACCGTCGCCTCCGAGCCGCGGGTGCGCAGCCAGGAGCCGAGCACCGAGCCCAGCGCGTTGCCGGTCCCGGCGGCCAGCGCCACCAGACCGAGCGCCAGGGTCGGCTGCAGCCCGCCGATCGGGTCGTCACGCAGCAGGAACGCCAGGAACATCACCAGGAAGCCCACCAGCCAGCGCAGGGCCGACATCGCCCGCAGGGCCAGGATCACCGACGGACCGACGGTGCGCAGCGACGCCTTCGGGACGGCGGCGGCCTCACCGTGCGCCTCGGCGTGCAGGACGGCCCGCTGCTCGCCCTTGGCGGAGTCCACCTCGTGCGGCAGGTGGAAGGCCATCAGGGTGCCGACCACGAAGACCAGGAAGGCGCCGCGCAGCGGCCAGCCCGGCCCGATCAGGTGCAACAGCCCGCCGACCCCGGCCGCCACCATGGTCGCCAGCAGCCCGGCCAGGGTGACCCGGGAGTTCGCCTTCACGAGTGACAGCCGGCTCGGCAGCAGGCGGGGCACCACCACGCTGCGCACCACCCCGTACGCCTTGGACGCCACCAGGACGCCCAGCGCCTCCGGGTACAGCGCCAGCCCGCCGCCGGCCACCGTGCCGGCCATCGTCCACGCCAGCACCGCGCGGGCCAGCATCGACATCGCCATCGCGGCCCGGCGGCCGTGCGGCAGACGGTCCAGCAGCGGGCCGATCACGGGCGCCAGCAGGGCGAACGGCGCCATCGTGATCAGCAGGTACAGCGCGACCCGGCCGCGTGCCTCGCCGGTGGGGACGGAGAAGAAGATGGTGGACGCCAGCGCCACGGTGATCAGCATGTCGCCGAAGGAGTTCAGCGCGTGCAGCTCGATCAGCTTCGCCAGGCCGGACTCCCCGGCGCCCTCGGCGGAGGTGGCCCGGCGGATCCGCCGGCCGGTGCCGTGCACGACCTTTCCGGTGCGGGAGCCGGCGGCGGAGGCGGTGCGGACCAGGAAGTGACGGCGCGGCTCCGCGGCTGTGTCGGGCTCGGCGGCCGGGTCGGCGTCCTCGGCGACCGGCCGGGCGAGGTGCTTCACGAGATCCACCGACGGCCCCTCGCCGCCCTGACCAGGCACCGGCGGCCCCTCGCCGTCCTGACCAGGCACCGACGGCCCGTCGCCGTCCGGTCCGGGCACCGCCGAGGGGCCCACCGGCTGCGGTTCGCCCGCAGCGAGGGCCGGAGCCTGCTGTCGCGGCACGGCGTTCGCCTCGTCGGGGCTGCCGGCCTGCGAGGCGCGCAGTGCGTGCTGCGACGGTTTTTCGTCCGCCACAAGCCCATCCTGCCCCAGAATCGGTTCTGCGACGCGGGATTCCGCTCCGCTCGGCGCGGCCCTTCCGGCGCCGGCGGCCGCCCCGGACTGTGCCGGGTGGCCGACCGGCGGGTAGCCTGCCCAGGGTCCGCCCGAAAGCGCGCCGGACGCCGGGGGACCGGACGAGCGGCGCGGCCGGTATCCGTGGCGGCCCGTGGTCGCGCAGAATGGTCGAGGGAAACCGAGCCGCGACGGGAACAGGCAACACGCCGTGGGCAACAGAAGAACTGGGAGAGAATCGACGCCGTGAGTGCTGCGATGCGAAGCCGTACCCCCGATCGGCTCTGTGCCGAGGCCGTCGAACTCGCCCGGCAGGCAGCGGACGAGGCCGTCGGAGCAGAGGCCGTAGGGGCGCACCTCGGCGTCCAGGCGGATGCCGACCGCGTCGTCACCCACACCTTCGAGTGCCTGGACGCGGCATACCGGGGCTGGCACTGGGCCGTCACCGTCGCCCGCGCCCCGCGCGCCAAGAACGTCACGCTCGACGAGGTCGTGCTGCTGCCGGGTGACGACGCCGTGCTCGCCCCGCAGTGGGTGCCGTGGAGCGAGCGACTGCGCCCCGGCGACATGGGCCCCGGGGACCTGCTGCCCACCGACGCCGACGACCTGCGCCTGGAGCCCGGCTGGACCGGCGAGGACGAGCCGGCGCCGAACTCGGCGGTGGCCCTGGTCTCCGACGAGGACCTGGTCGTCTCCGACCCGAACGTCCAGCCCGCGCCGGCCCGCGCCCAGATCGGCGCCCTCGCCGAGGAGCTCGGCCTGGGCCGCAGCCGGGTGCTCTCCCGGCTCGGTCTGCACCTGGCCGCCGACCGCTGGGAGAAGGCGCACGGCCCGCAGACCCCGATGGCACAGGCCGCCCCGGCCTCCTGCGCGAGCTGCGGCTTCCTCGTCCCGATCGGCGGTTCGCTCGGTCAGGCCTTCGGCGTCTGCGGCAACGAGTTCGGCCCGGCCGACGGCCAGATCGTCTCCTTCGCGTACGGCTGCGGCGGGCACTCCGAGGCGGCCGTCATCCCGGCTCCGCCGGCGCCGTCCGAGCTGATCCTGGACGAGCTGGTGGTCGAGCCGCTCCAGCTGCACCCCGACCGCACCTCCGGTTCGGTGGAGCCCGACGCCCCGGCCGAGGAGCTCGGCCACTCCTGACCCCGGCCGTACCGGCCCCGCTCCGGCGGGGCCGGTGGTGTCCGCGGGCGGGCCCGGCCCCGGTGACGGCGGGCCGTTCCCCCGGCCGCGCCCCGCACGCGCCGCGGTCCCCACCCCGGTCCGCCGGGGGTGCCCGTCCGGGGGAGAATGCCCCCCGGACGAAGTAGCGGGCGGCGGAGGGTGGCAGTTCCAGTGGAACCTCGGATCATCGGCAGCGGTACGGACGAGCGCCACGCGGACCCCTTCGGCAGCGCCGCGCTGCGCCGCCGGGTACTGGACGCCTGGGCCGCCTCCCCGGCCCGGTTCCGCGAGGACGCCAACGCCGAGGAGGAGCTCGCCCTCGGCGGCTACCGTGACCGGCTGGTCGTCGAGTTGGCGCAGAACGCCGCCGACGCGGCGGCCCGCGCGGGCGGCGCCCCGGGCCGGCTGCGGCTCACCCTGGCGGACGGTGTGCTGGCGGCCGCCAACACCGGCGCGCCGCTGGACGCGGCGGCCGTCGAGTCGCTCTCCACCCTGCGCGCCTCCTCCAAGCGCGCCGACGAGCAGCCGACCGTCGGCCGGTTCGGCGTCGGGTTCGCGGCCGTCCTCGCCGTCACCGACGAGCCCGCCGTGCTCGGCGCCGCCGGTGGCGTCCGCTGGTCGCTCGGCGAGGCCCGCTCGCTGGCCGAGGCGCAGCCCGCGCTCGGCGAGGAGCTGCGCCGCCGCGACGGCCACGTGCCGCTGCTGCGCCTGCCGTTCTCCGCCGAGGGCCCGGCTCCCGCCGGCTACGACACGGTGGTCGTGCTGCCGCTGCGTGACGCCGCCGCCGAGGACCTCACCCGCCGGCTGCTGGCCGGGATCGACGACGCCCTGCTGCTGACCCTGCCCGGGCTCGCCGAGATCGTGGTGGAGACCGAGGAGGGCACCCGCACCCTCACCCGGGGCGCCACCGAGCCTCGTCCCGACGGCGTCGCCGAGGTGACCGTCACCGACGACGCCGGCGGGCGGCTGCGGCAGACCGTCTGGCAGACCGCCGGTGCGTCCGGCACCCTGGACGCCGCGCTGCTCGCCGACCGCCCCACCGAGGAGCGCGCCCGCCCGTACTGGACGGTGACCTGGGCCGTCCCGGTCGCCGACGACGGCGGCCCGCGGCCGACCGGGATCGCCCCGGTGCTGCACGCGCCCACGCCGAGCGACGAGCCGCTCGGCCTGCCCGCGCTGCTGATCGCCTCCTACCCGCTGGACTCCACCCGCCGGCACGTCGCCCCCGGCCCGCTCGCCGACTTCCTCACCGAGCGCGCCGCGGACAGCTACGCCGACCTGCTGCGCTCCCGCGGCGGCGACCTGCGCTCGCTCGGGCTGGTGCCCGGCCCGCTCGGCCAGGGCGCGCTCGACAACGCGCTGCGGGCGGGGATCCTCTCCCGGCTGCCCGGCACGCCGTTCCTGCCGCACCCGACGCCGGTCGAGGAGGGCACGCCCGCGCTGCGGCCCCGGGACGCCACGGTGCTGGAGGGCGCGGACGGCTCGGTCGTCGAGGCGCTGGCGCCGATCTTCCCCGGGCTGCTGCCGGCCGGTCTGGAGCGCCGCACCGAACTGCGGGTGCTGAACGTACGCCGGGTGCCGCTGGCCGAGGTGGTCGACCAGCTCGGCGGTCTGGACCGCGAGCCCGCCTGGTGGCGCAACCTCTACGCGGCGCTCGGCGCGGCCGACCCGGAGGCGCTCGGCGCGCTGCCCGTGCCGCTCGCCGACGGGCGGACGGTCACCGGCCCGCGCCGCGTCCTGCTGCCCTCGGAGGACGCCGACTGGGCGGCCTTCCCCGGCTACCCCGAGGCGCTGGCCGGCGCGCTGGCCCTGCTCGACCTGCGGCTGGCCCACCCGGAGGCGTCGCACCCGCTGCTGGCCAAGCTCGGTGCCGGCACCGCCACCCCGGCCGGCGTGCTGGACACCCCCGAGGTGCGGGCCGCCGTCGCCCGCTCCTACGAGCTGGCCGAGGACGACCCGGACGCCGCCACCGACGTCGCCGACTCCGTGCTCGCCCTGGTCAAGGCGGCCGCTCCGGCGGTCGGCGAGCACCCGTGGCTGGCCCGGCTGGCCCTGCTCGACGACGAGGGCGAGCCGGCCCGGGCGGGCGAGCTGATCCTCCCGGACAGCCCGTTCGCCGCGCTGGCCCGGGAGGAGGACGCCGGCTGGGTCGACGACGACCTGCTGGACCGCTGGGGTCCCGAAGTCCTCGCCGCGGTCGGCGTCCTGGCGGACTTCGTGCTGGTCCGCGCCGAGGACGTGGTGCTCGACCCGGACGACCTGGAGCGGCTCGACCCGACCGCCCCCGCCGACCGCGCGGCCGGCGGTCACCCCACCGGACTGCTCGACGAGGCGCCCGACGGCCTCGCCGAGTGGGCCGAGGACGCCCTGGAGGCGCTGCACGCCGACGACGCCGACCAGGTGGGCGTCCCGCCGGTCGCCGCCGAGCTGCTGGCCGTCCGGGACCTCGACCTGGTGGACGACGGCGCGTGGCCGCGGGCGCTCGCCGCGCTCGCCCGCCCGCCGTACCGGGACGCCGTGGTCAACCCCGTCCGCACCCTGCTGCCGGACGGCTCGTACGTGGACCTGCCGCCGTACACCGCCTGGTGGCTGCGCGACCACCCGGTGCTGGACGGCCGTGAGCCGGCCGGGCTGCGCGCGGCCGGCGCCGACCCGCTGTTGCGCGGTCTGTACGACGAGGCCCGGACGACGCTGGACGAGCAGTTCCTGCACGCGCTCGGGGTGCGCACCACGCTGGCCGCGCTGCTGGCCGAGCCGCACGGGCCGGACGAGCTGCTGGACCGGCTCACCGATCCGGCCTCCGAGCTCGGCCACCGCCAACTGCACGGCGTCCACAGCGCGTTGGCCCGGGTCGACGTGGACCGGATCGAGCCGCTGGACATCGTGCGGGCGCTGCCGCCGCTCGACCGGGAGACCGGCCGCCGCCCGGCGCACACGGTGCTCGTGGACGCCACCGAGGCGGTCGTCGCCGATGCCCCGGACCTCGTCCAGCTCCTCCACGGGTACCCGCTGCTGCCGGTCGCCCCCGCGCTGGCCGCCGACCTCGCCGAGCGGCTGCACGTCTCGCTGGCCAGTGAGGTGGCCGGCGGCCGGGTGCTCTCCGAGGGGCAGCTGCACCGGGTGCCCGCCGTGGTCCGCGAGCTGCTGCCCGGCTGCCCGGTGGCGTACGAGGAGCACGAGGAGCTGCTGGTGGTCGGCCCGGACGGCGAGGAGGCCGCCGTGGACTGGCGGTGGGACGCCGCGGCGGACACCCCGGAGGCGCCCTACGACCCGGATGCCGCCGAAGCCGCCGACGAGGACGACGAGTTCGAGCTGCCGCCGGTACCGGGGCTGCTGCACGCCGCGACGCCGGAGGGGCTGGCGGCCGGTCTCGCCTGGTCGGCCGGGCAGTGGCACCGCCGGTTCGAGGTGCTCGCCGCGCTCACCGAGCCGGACCGCGCCTACGAGCTCTCGGCCGCCCGGGACTTCGAGGGCTGACCGGACTGGCGGACCGGCGGCCCGGCCGCCGGTCCGGTGCCCGGTCGGGGACGCGGTCGGACCCGGCCGGGCGCGGTGGGCCCGGCCGGCGGGTGGCCGAGGCGCCGGCCCGCCGCGTCCGCGGGCCGGCCCAGCCGGTCCGGGCGGCCGCGCCCAGTCGTAGGTAGACGCCGACCGTGACGACCAGCCAGACCGCCCCGACCACCACCGGCGCGGCCTCGCGCAGCCACCGGCCGGGTTCGGTCAGCTCATGGACGCCGAGCAGCGCGAGGCCGGCCGCCCCGGCCGCCAGCAGCCCCCCGAGGAAGGCGGTGAACGCCTCCAAGTCCCCACCCCTGCGCGCCATGCGGGCCCCCCTTCGGGGTCAATCATCCGCCTTGCGCCGCATGATCCGCCAGGAGACCTCCAACAGCAGTCCGGCCACCAGGGCGATGCCGACGCCGATCCACGGGTCCCGGGTGCCGGAGAGCGAGAGCTGGAAGAAGTCCGACAGCCACGGCACCGTCAGCACCAGCGTGAACGCCCCGCCCATCGTCGCGATCAGCAGCAGCCGCCACCAGTTGTACGGCCGGGCCACGATCGCCAGCACCCACATGGCCACCAGGAACAGCGTCAGCGTCGCCACGCTGGTGTCGGACTCCAGGTTCGTGGCGTGGTCGGACCGGGCCAGCGCGTACGCGGTGAAGGTGGCCGTGCCGGCGATGATCCCGCCCGGCACGGCCAGCCGCAGCACCCGGCGGACGAAGCCGGTCCGGGCCCGCTCGTTGTTGGGCGCCAGCGCCAGGAAGAAGGCCGGGATGCCGATGGTGAGGGTGGAGAGCACCGTCGAGTGCCGGGGCAGGAACGGGTAGGGCGAGTGCGTGAAGATCACCAGCAGGGCGAGCAGCACCGAGTAGACCGTCTTCACCAGGAAGAGCCCGGCCACCCGCTCGATGTTGCCGATCACCCGGCGGCCCTCGGCGACCACCGAGGGGAGGGTGGCGAACGAGTCGTTCAGCAGCACGATCTGCGCGACGGCCCTGGTCGCGTCGCTGCCGGTGCCCATCGCCACGCCGATGTCGGCGTCCTTGAGCGCCAGCACGTCGTTGACGCCGTCACCGGTCATCGCCACCGTGTGCCCGCGCGACTGCAGCGCGCCGACCAGCTCGCGCTTCTGCTGCGGGGTGACCCGGCCGAAGACGGTGGTCCGCTCGGCGGTGTCGGCGAGCTCCTCCGGGTCGGTGGGCAGGGTGCGGGCGTCCACCGGGTGGTCGGCACCGGGCAGGCCCAGGTGCGAGGCGACCGCGCCGACCGAGACGGCGGCGTCGCCGGAGATCACCTTGGCCTGGACGCGCTGCCCCTCGAAGTAGCGCAGGGTCTCGGCGGCGTCCCCGCGCAGCCGCTGCTGGAGCACCACCAGGGCCAGCGGCTGGAGGTCGGCGGCCGGGTCGGGGGCGTCCAGCGGGACGGGCGTGCGACCGAGCAACAGCACCCGCAGGCCCTTGGCGCCCAGCTCGTCCACCTCGGCGAGGGCCGGGTGACCGGTGGGGAGCAGCACGTCCGGGGCGCCCAGCAGCCAGCTGGCCTCGCCGCCCTGCGGTTCCAGCAGCTGCACGCCGCTCCACTTGCGGGCGGAGGAGAACGGCATCGCCTCGATCACCCGCCAGCCGGCGGCGGTGTCGCCGGAGCTGTCGGCGGTCTCCGCGTCGGTGCCGGCCCCGGTACCGCCGCCGGCGTCGTTCCGGCCGTACGCGTCGATGACGGCCTGCATGGAGGGGTTGGGGCGGGCGTCGGCGCCGGCCATCACCCCGAGCGCCTGCTTGACGACCTCCGGGTCGGCGAGGATGTGCCGGGCCAACGGGGCGTCGGGTCGCAGCTGGTCGTCGGCCTCCGGTGCCTGCGGCAGGGTGCGCAGTTCGACGACGTCCATGCCGCCCTCGGTGAGGGTGCCGGTCTTGTCCAGGCAGACGGTGTCCACCCGGGCCAGTCCCTCGATCGCGGGCAGCTCCTGCACCAGGCACTGCTTTCGGCCCAGCCGGACCACGCCGATCGCGAAGGCCACCGAGGTCAGCAGGACCAGCCCTTCGGGGACCATCGGCACGATGCCGGCGATCATCCGGCGGACGGCCTCGCGCCAGTCCCGCCCCTCCACCGCGAGCTGACTGATGATCAGACCGATCGCGGTGGGGATGAGCAGCCAGGTGATGAACCGCAGGATGCTGTCGATGCCGCTGCGCAGCTCCGACTTGACCAGGGTGAACCGGCTGGCCTCCTCGGCCAGCTGCGCCGCGTACGCCTCGCGGCCGACCTTGGTGGCGGTGAACGCGCCCGCGCCGGCCACCACGAAGCTGCCGGACATCACCTGGTCGCCGGGCTGCTTGAGCACCGAGTCGGGCTCGCCGGTGAGCAGCGACTCGTCGATCTCCAGGCCGTCCGCCTCGGTGACCTCGCCGTCGACGATCACCTTGTCGCCGATGCCGAGCAGCACGGTGTCGTCCAGCACGATCTCGCCGGTGGCGATCTGCTGGACGACGCCGTCCCGGCGGACCTGCGGTCTGGCCTCGCCGATCAGCGCGAGGCTGTCCAGGGTCTTCTTGGCGCGCAGCTCCTGGATGATCCCGATCGCCGTGTTGGCGACGATCACCAGGCCGAACAGTCCGTCCTGGATCGGTCCGACGACCAGGATGATGCCGAACATCACGCCGATGATCGCGTTGAACCGGGTGAAGACGTTGGCCCGGACGATCTCCCGGGTGGAGCGGCTGGACCGCACCGGGACATCGTTGACCTCGCCGCGGGCGACCCGCTCGGCCACCTCGGCGGTGGTCAGCCCGCCGCGCCGGCCGGGCAGCAGGCCGAGCGGGTGGGCGCCGTCGTGCCGGTCCCCCGGCGTCTCTTCGGCAGGCTGCGCAGGGTGCGTCATGGCACCGACTCTACGGGCGCCTTATGTCCGATGCGTGCTACTAAAGGACTATTCAGTCCGACTGGGTGGCCGGGTCCGTGCCGTCACCGGCGGCGCCCTTCGACGCCGCCTCGGCGGCACGGTCACGGGCGATGGCGTCCCGGCGGGCGCGGCAGTACCAGAGGCCGATCAGGCCGAGGCCGGCTCCGGAGAGGCAGATCCACGGCCAGCTGCCGTGGTCGTGGTCGGAGAGCGCGCCCTGGAAGGGGAGCAGCGCCAGGAAGGCGACGAACCACAGCACCGTGCCACCGCCGACGATGGCGACGTCGTTGGCCTCCAGCGGCGGGGGCGAGGGGTGCAGCGGGCTCTTCGGCATGAGGCCTAGCGTACGGTGCGCGGCGCGACCGTCCGCGTTGGTGGGGCGGCGAGGGTCCGGGCGCGGGCGCGCCGCTCGGTCTACGCGCGAAGATAGCGCGTGTGCGATCGGGGAACTCATACTTGTGATTCCGGTTGGCCGTGCCATGCCCAGGACACCTGTGTTCGTGCCCGTCCCACCGGGCCCGCCCGGCCACCGTCGCTCCGGGCGTCCACCCCCTCCTCAGCCCCCACCAGAGGACGCACGCATGCCTGTGGCCCAGCCGACCACCGAGTCGCCCGAGCCCGCCTCCGGCGCACCCACGCCCCCCCACGGTGCCCTGGACCGCTACTTCCGGATCTCCGAGCGCGGCTCCACCCTGCCGCGCGAGATCCGCGGTGGCATCGCCACCTTCTTCACCATGGCGTACATCCTGGTGCTCAACCCGATCATCCTGGCCAGCGCCACGGACATGACCGGCGCCCACCTCGACAGCGCCCAGCTGGTCACCGCGACCGCGCTCACCGCCGGACTCACCACCCTGCTGATGGGTGTGATCGGCAACGTCCCGATCGGCCTCGCCGCCGGCCTCGGCGTCAACACCATCGTCGCGCTCCAGCTCGCGCCCAAGATGACCTGGCCGGACGCCATGGGCATGGTGGTGCTGGCCGGCTTCGCGATCATGATCCTGGTCGCCACCGGCCTGCGCGAGCGCGTGATGAACGCCGTCCCGCTCGGCCTGCGCAAGGCGATCGCGATCGGGATCGGCCTCTTCATCTGCCTGGTCGGCCTGGTCGACTCCGGCTTCGTCAGCCGCATCCCCGACGCCGCCCACACCACCGTCCCGCTCCAGCTCGGCGGCAACGGCCACCTGCTCGGCTGGCCGGTGCTGATCTTCGTGCTCGGCCTGCTGCTCACCCTGGTGCTGGTCGTCCGCAAGGTGCCCGGCGCGATCCTGGTCTCCATCGTCGTGATGACCGGCCTCGCCGTGGTGATCGACAAGGTCGCCGACATCCCGGCGGCGAACTGGGGCCTCACCGTCCCCGCCTGGCCCGGCAACCCGGTGGCCGCCCCCGACTTCGGCCTGGTCGGCGAGTTCAGCCTGTTCGGCGGCTTCGAGAAGGTCGGCGTCCTCACCGGCGTCCTCTTCGTCTTCACCGTCCTGATGTCCTGCTTCTTCGACGCGATGGGCACCATCCTCGGTGTCGCCGACGAGGCCCACCTGCTGGACGCCAAGGGCGACCTGCCCGGCATCAACCGGATCCTGATGGTGGACGGCATCGCCACCGCCGCCGGCGGCGCGACCTCCGCCTCCGCCAACACCTGCTTCGTGGAGTCCACGGCCGGCGTCGGCGAGGGCGCCCGCACCGGCTTCGCGTCGATCGTGACCGGCGCCCTCTTCGTGGTCGCCCTCTTCCTCACCCCGCTCGCCACCATGGTCCCCGCCCAGGCCGCCACCCCGGCCCTGGTCACCGTCGGCTTCCTGATCCTGGCCAACTCGATCAAGGAGATCGACTGGGCGGACTACACGATCGCGATCCCGGCCTTCCTGACCATGGTGATGATGCCGTTCACCTACTCCATCACCAACGGCATCGGCTTCGGCTTCATCGCCTTCTGCGTCCTGCGCCTCGCCGCCGGCCGCGGCCGCGAGGTCCCGATCGCGATGTACGCGGTCTCGGCCGTCTTCGCCTTCTACTACCTGATGCCGGCCCTCGGGCTGCTCTGATCCCGGCCCCGGCTACGACGGTGGCCCCGCACTCCTTCGGACGAGTGCGGGGCCATCTGCGTTTCGCTCACCGGATCTGGCGGGCGGCGCCGTCCGGCCAGACGACCGTGACCGGCAGACCAGCCGCCCGAGCACCGGCCACCGTGTCGGCGGTACCTCCGCGCCCGTTGCCGGGCCGGCCGTCCCAGACGGCGAACAGGTGGTCCGCGCGGCGCAACAACTCTTCGTTGGCGGCTTCGTACGCCGCACGGTCGGCCTCGGCGTGCGGCATGACCACCACTTCATTCGCAGCCCCGTGGAGGCGGTCGAACTCGGCGGCATAGTCGGGCTTGACCTTGGTCTGTCGGTAGTCGGCAGACGGCACCAGCACGACCAGACTGCCGCCGAGCGAGAGCACGACATCGGCGAAGATCGCATCGGCGCCCTTGGCGATGCAGGAGACGCCGGTGAGGCCGTCGTCGGCGTGGAAGCCGAGCAGGGCTCCGAGGGCTTCACGTACCAGCGCGACGCTCGGTTCGGTGAGGTCCATGTGCCCGGTTACCGCGATGACGGTCATGCCGCCTCCCCTTCGGGTCAGTTCGCCAGTAGCTCGCGGATGCTATCGCGGGCTCCCCTGACGGCCGGATTCGTAGCGCGTCCCACGGTGTACTGGTAGAGGCCGCCAAGCTGGGTGCGGACCCGGTCGGACTGTGTGAGAGCGGCGGACGCGACAGCGCGGTGGGTTTCCTCGACAGCTCCTGGAACGTCACCGATGAGAAAGCGGGTCTCGGCAAGCCCGATGCGGTCGAGTGCGTGGGACCGGCTTGCCTCCGTCCCACGATCGCTCAGTGCTGCCCGAATGTGCTCGGCGGCGCTTTCGGCATGGGTGCTGGGGTCGGTGCGGGCGAGATCGAGTAGCCGGCCACCGGTGACGCCGGAGATCTCGGCTTGGTCGAAGTACGCGATCCAATGGGGCTCGTCGTCCACCTCGCGCGCTGACGCAAGCTCGTCGAGGGCCTGGCCTGTCGCGCGCTGGAAGGCGGCCACCCGCCCCATCGCCGCATACGCCCATGCCTCGCGTGTGCGGAGCATGGCCCGGACTCGGGGGCCCGCACAACCGCGGCTGCCGTCCTGGGCGAGTCTGACGAGTTCGAGGGCGTCGCCCGGTCGCCCGGCATAGAGCACCTGGCGAGCCATGCCGGCCAGGACGTTGGCTCCGTACGCGCGGTCACCGCCTTCGTGGGCGGAGCGCAGTGCGAGTCGGTAGTAGTCCTGGGCACGGCGCTGGTAGCCGGAGTCCCACATCATGGTGGCCGCGGTGCCTGCGAGCTGAGCCATGACGGCGTGCAGCCGCCGTTCGACGTCGGGGCGTTGGCGGTCTTCGAGGGCGGCTGCGGTGTCGTTGAGCTGCCCCAACACCGCCTTGGCCCGCAGGCCCCCGCCGAACCGGTGATCCCACTGACGGAAGGCCACGGCTGCGGCTTCCAGCTGCGTCACGTCGTGTGACCCGAGTCGTCCTGGTCGGCGGCGGTCGGCTGCGGCGGCAGGTGAGGCGAGCCACCCTTCGAGCGGGTCGAGCAAGGCTGTACCGGTGATCGCTGCGGCGGCCAGCAGCCGGGTAGCGGTACGTCTGTCCATGGCGAGATCGGTTCCAGTGAGTTGGATGGCTAGGGCTGTCGTCACCTCCGGCTGCCACGGGAAGTCGTTGTCCGGGCGACTGGTTGTGATCGGTTGGGGTGACTCCGCCAGGGTGCTCTCCCATGGGCGCGGGGCCAGCCCGACAAGGCCGCCGGGAATTCCCAGGCCATCGGCGATTCGGGCGATCACCTCGTAGGAGGTGATCCTTTTCGAGCTGTCCGACATGATCGTTGAGACCTTGCCCGGCGTGATCTGACAGGCTGCCGCGATGCGGTTCTGGGACAGGCCGCCGTACTTCTTGATCAGGCCGAAGACTGCGGCGAAGTCGTGTTCTGCGAGTGCCAGGCGGAGATCTTCGCGCGCCAGCAACTCGGCAGGTAGCAGAGGGCCACGGGTCGGGCCGGATTGCGCCATCGGACACAGCTTTCACTGGGGAGAACAGCCGCACAAGGATCATCAAATCCCGTGCTCATGAAGAGTATTACCGCCTAGGTAACACCCGGCGGTCATCGTTCTGGGCTGGCTCCTGCCCGATTCTTCATGTGTGCGGTCCGCTGCACAGTCCAAGGGGTCGAATCCGATGGGACGCAGTGCGACACCGCAGGTGAGCTTGCCGGTGTCGCGGTCGTCCGCGCTGCTTCGAGACTGGAGGTCGCATGTCCGTGAGCGTCAGCACAACGTCCGCCGATTCTTCCGGCGTCGTACTGATCGACATTCCGGTTGTACGGCCTGATGATCTCGGGTGTCTGTTGCAACTGCCATGCCGTCCCGAATCGGCCTTCGCTGCACGCCAGTTGGTGAGTATTGCCCTGACGGCCTGGTCCGCTGAGGAGTTGGGGGGCGTGGCGCGTCTGCTGGTGAGCGAGCTGGTCGCGAACGCGGTCCGGCACACGGGTTGCACGCGGCTCTCCGTCTCGGTAACTCGCCGGAAGGCAACGGTTTGGGTGGGAGTTCGGGACTCGTCCGGGGTGCTGCCGTGTCGTACGGACCCGACCTGTGAGGCGGAGTCCGGTTACGGCTTGGGTCTGGTGGAAGCCCTCTCCTCCCGTTGGGGAGTGGCCTGGGTGCCGCACGGGAAATGGGTCTGGTTCGAGCTGAGGACCGTGAAGGCATGACTGAGCGGATCTCGGCCGGCGGCCGTCACCGCGGCGAACACCGTGATCCGGCCGGCCGGTGCTGACCGGCGAATGGGCCTTCGGCCACGTGGTCACCGCGTTTCTTCTCGGCACCTCCGTACTGCACCAGGTGGACTCTGACCACCTCGGCTCGATGGGGTCGGCCCACTCGGTGCCGGATCGCGAACCGCCCGCCTGACCCAAGGCTCCCGCCTCGTGAGTCGCGACTGACGGGCAGCCATCGAGGTGGGCTCTGCGACACCGCACGGCCCGGAAGCCGACCGAGGAATGGAGTTCACATGGATGTGACCCGCGAGCCGTTCGTCACGCTCGACGGTCTCAGTGCAAGCGGGAAGAGCACTGTCGCCCCACTGGTCGCGGCCCTGCTCGGCGGAGTTCACCTCACGGACGATGCCTTGCCGACATTCCCCGCGATGCGGGCGGAGGTGGACGCCGCCGGCATCCTGCCAGCCCGGTTCCACTGGTGGATGATGGCGAATCACATCAAGTCCGAGACGGCCCGGAAGATCACTGAGGGCGGCCGGACGGTAGTGGTCGAGTCCTACTTCCCGCGCACCATCGCCACGCACAGGGCCATGGGGCACGACTGCGTCTCGGAGTACCCGGGCGGGGTCCTCGTGCCGGACGTGGCGATCCTGCTGGAGGTGGATGAGCGCGTGCGCCAGGAGCGCCTTCGTCGGCGGGTCGAACGGGGAGCGCTGAGCTACTGGCACCAGCGTGAGGAGCCGAACATCGCCGAAAGCTCCCGGGTGTACCGGGCGTTCGGCCTCGTCCGTGTGGACGGCACCAGTCGCACGCCGGACGAGGTAGCAAGCGCGATAGCCGATATCGTGCGCTCGCGTATCCCGAAACCTCGTCTGGAAAGGGCAACTACCAATGACCGCAACTGAGTTCGAAGCGAAGATCCTCGGCATCGAGCCGGAGAAGATGAGCGCACAGCTGGCCGAAGCCGGGGCGGAGCACCTGGGCGACCGGTTCCAGCGCCGCTACGTCTACGACATCCCCGGCCGGCCCGGCACATGGGTCCGCCTGCGCGACACTGGGAGCAGCATCACCCTGTGCGTCAAGGAAATCCACTCCGACGCGATCGACGGCGTGACCGAAACGGAGACGACCGTCGGCGACTTCGACACCACCAATGCGCTCCTCGGCAAACTCGGCTACCAGCCGAAGGCGTACCAGGAGAACCGCCGGTCCTCCTGGACGCTGGGCGGCGCTGCCATCGAGATCGACCACTGGCCGCTGATCCCCCCGTACCTGGAGATCGAGGGGGACAGCGCCGAACACGTCCACGCGACCGCGCTTGCGCTCGGGCTCCCCCTGGCTGAGCTGACGAGCGAGAACACCACCAAGGTCTACCGCCGGTACGGAATCGACATCGAGTCGATCCCCCGGCTCGCGTTCGAGTGACAGGAGGCAAACCGTGTCTGTGACCCAGTATCCTGCGGTCCGGGTCGTCCGCGACAAGACCATCCGCATCAAGGTGATCGACGACTGCGGGTTGGCCTGCACGTTCTGCCACAACGAGGGAACGCCGGTTACCGCCGACAACAAGGGCCGTACCCTGCTGCCCTTCGTGTCGGGACCGGGCAAGACCGGCCGCGTGTCGATCTACAGCGAGACGAACGGGGTCAACTTCCTCTCCGCGAAGATGGCCCCGGACATGGCCTTCCGGCGGGCGGTGAAGACCGTGGCGAAGGCGTTCGACGCCAGCGAGGTTCACCTCACGGGAGGGGAACCCACCCTCCACACGGAGGTGCCCTCGCTGGTCTCGGCGCTCACCGGCATGGGGCTGAGCGTCGGGATGACCAGCAACGGGGAGCGCGGGCGGCAGGTGATGCCGGAGTGCTCGGCGGCCGGCCTCAACCGGGTCAACGTCTCGGTGTTCGGCACTACCGCCGACGAGCTTCAGGCCGTGCAGTCCGAGCGCTTCAAGTCGGCGGGCCTGGCTGACACGAAGATCCGTTCTGCGGAACAGACCATCCGCGCCGCCGTGGCCAACGGTGTGAAGGTCTCCGTGAACATCGTCGTGCCCGGCCCGGCCCACGTGGATCGGGTCGTCAACCTGGTCGAGTCGCACGGCCAGTTCGCGGACGTGCGGATGCTCACCAGCATCCAGGACGGACCGCAGTCGATCGCGGCGATAGCCGAAGTGCTGGCCCGGGTAGGCGCTGAACCGGTGCTCCGGACGTTCACCGCCGGCACCTCCGACGAACGGACCCTCTACCGGGCACTCGGCAGCCGGGCCGTCTACGTCAAGCGCCTGCTGCCGGTGCGACTGCCGGACACCTGCGCGTCGTGCAGCTTCAACAACGACACGGACTGCCAGGAGGGTTACTACGGCGTCCGGCTGTACCTCACTGAGCAGGGGGAGTACATGGTCGGCGTCTGCATCCAGCGCATGGACCTCTGCGTGCCCGTGGCCGAGTTGTCGAAGAGCGGGATCGTGGAAGAGGTCCAGGCGTTCAAGGATGCCGAAGTCCGGCGGCTGACGCGCCAGTACGGCGCCGCTGCCTGAACCTGGAGACAGCTCCGGCGAGCCCCGCCCGGGTGGATTCCGGGCGGGGCTCGCGCGAAGGGTGCCGCATCTCCTTCGCCAAGGTCGCCGAGTTCCAGAAGCGCGGCCTGGTCCACTTCCACGCCATCGTCCGCCTCGACGGCCCCGAAGGCTCCACCAGCACCCCGCCCGACTGGGCCACCACCGACCTCCTCACCGCCGCCGTCCGCACCGCCGCCACCAAGGTGTCCGTCACCGTGACCGGCGACTCCATCGGCGAACGCGTCCTGCGCTGGGGCGACCGGCTCGACATCCGCGTCATCCGCCGACCCGACACCGCCGACCGCGACGACACCCCGCTCACCGACGCCGCTGTGGCCGGCTGCGTCGCCAAGTACGCCGAAGGCACCGGCACCACCGACCGCCCCCTCTACTGCACCCGCTGCAAAGGACGCGGACGCACCCCCACCGACGACGGCGACACTCCATGCCGCTCGTGCGAGGGCACCGGCCTGGCCGAACCCCATCGCCGACCTCAAGGTCGCCGCACACGTCCGCCATGATCCGCACCTGCTGGGACCTCGGCCGCCGCGTCACCGACTTCGCCGACCTCAAGCTCACCAAGTGGGCCCACATGCTCGGCTTCCGCGGCCACTTCTCCACCAAGTCCCGCCGCTACTCCACTACCCTCGGTACCCTCCGTGGCGTCCGCCGCACCTGGCAGAGCGAACAGGCCCGCATCCGCGCCGGCCACCCGCCCCTCGACCCCGACTCCACCCTCGTCGTCTCCGACTGGCGATACCTCGCCACCGGCTACACCCCCGGCGAAGAGCTTCTCGCTCAAGTCCCTCGGTCTGCTCCGACCAGTGAGCCGAGCCGCTCCCGGCGGTGCGTACGAGGCGCTGTCCCGACCACGGGACAGCGCCTCGTACGTGGTGGGCGCGGGGGGGGGGCCCCGCCCACCCCCCCCCCCCCCCAAAGGGGGGGGCCGCCGGGGTAGGCGGGCGGGGC